>NZ_JADNEM010000030.1:0-34653 GCF_015552275.1 Holdemania sp. 1001302B_160321_E10
CGATTTATTTCAGGCGGTAGAAACCGCCTTTTTAATCGTCTTTTATGTTGGTAAGTATGAAAAACGCTTCCTGCGGAATTTCTACGGATCCGACCGCCTTCATCCGCTTTTTGCCTTCCTTCTGTTTTTCCAGCAGCTTCTTCTTTCGTGAAATATCGCCGCCGTAACACTTGGCCAGAACGTTTTTGCGGAGCGACTTGATATTGGTGCGCGCGATAATCTTCCCGTTCACCGCCGCCTGCACCGGAATTTCAAACTGCTGCTTCGGGATCAGTTCCTTCAGCTTCACAGTAATGGAGTTGCCGCGGGCATAAGCGAAATCGCGGTGCACGATGATCGACAAGGCGTCGATCAATTCGCCGTTGAGCAGAATGTCCATCTTGACCAGATCGCTCTTTTTGTATTCGCTGATTTCATAGTCCAGCGACGCATAGCCCTTCGTACAGCTTTTCAGCTTATCAAAGAAATCAAATACAATCTCACCTAATGGAATTTCATATTCCAGCGTATTGCGGTTCGCGTCGATATAATGCATGTCCTTATAGATTCCGCGCTTGTTCTGACACAGCTCCATAACCGCGCCGATGTATTCGTTGGGCACCATGATGTTCGCGGTGACATACGGTTCTTCCAGTCGTTCGATCCGCTGGACTTCCGGCAGATGCGCCGGGTTGTCGATCTTGACCATCGAGCCGTCGGTCAGATAACAATGATAGATAACGCTGGGCGCCGTCGCGATCAGCGACAGGTTATACTCCCGTTCCAGCCGTTCCTGAACGACGTCCATGTGCAGCAGGCCGAGAAAGCCGCAGCGGAAGCCGAAGCCCAGAGCTTGGGACGTTTCCGCCTCAAACTGCAGCGAGGCGTCGTTCAGCTTGAGCTTTTCAAGCGCGTCGCGCAGATCGTTGTATTTCGCGGAATCGGTCGGATACAGACCACAGTAAACCATCGGATTCATCTTTCGATAGCCCGGCAGCGCTTCGTTCGCCGGATTGTCCGCCTTCGTGACGGTTGCGCCGACGCTGACGTCCTGCACGGATTTGATGCTCGCTGCAAACCAGCCGACTTCGCCGCACTCCAAAGCGTTGAGCTTGACTTCCTTCGGATTGCGCACGCCGCATTCCAGCACTTCATATTCAGCCTGATTATTCATGAAGCGGATTTTATCGCCGACCTGAATCCGGCCGTCCTTGACGCGGACAAAGACGATAACGCCGCGATAGGAATCATACACGGAATCAAACACCAGCGCTTTTAACGGAGCCTGCGGATCGCCGGCAGGCGCCGGAATCTTCTTCACGACTTCCTCCAGCACATCTTGAACGTTAAGTCCGGTCTTTGCCGATATCAACGGTGCTTCCGTACAATCCAGCCCGATGACGCTTTCAATTTCTTCCTTGACGACCTCCGGCTGCGCGCTTGGCAAATCAATTTTATTGATGACCGGCACGATCTCCAAATCGTTGTCCAGCGCTAAGTAGACGTTCGCCAGCGTCTGCGCCTCAATTCCCTGCGCCGCATCCACGACCAGCACCGCGCCTTCGCACGCCGCCAGCGAGCGTGAAACCTCATACGTGAAATCGACGTGCCCGGGGGTGTCGATCAGATGGAAAATATATTCCTCGCCATCTTTTGCTTTATATTTCAGCTGAACCGCGTTCAGTTTGATCGTAATGCCGCGCTCCCGTTCCAGATCCAGAGAATCCAGGATCTGATCAACCATTTCCCGATGCTGAACGGTATCGGTCATTTCCAGAATCCGATCCGCCAATGTGGATTTGCCATGGTCGATATGGGCAATGATCGAAAAGTTCCTGATCTTCGACTGATCCATCGCCATTCCTCCTTAAACTTCTGTCCTATTATATCAAAAGCCGACCTCAAAGAAAAGCAGAACCACTCCTCAAACGATGGGAAACAGGCTGAGCTTTACGTTTTCCCGACGGATTTGCCGAGCGTATGTGAATTTCTTGCGGCCTTCGATCCAAGCGAAACACCTGCATAATTGAACTGGCATTTTCAAATTTTTATACGGAATTATAGCGGAAGGAATGCAGCCGGAAAACATTGACTTCGTGCATTCCGTTCAATAATTGTAAGGATGGTTCCTTATTTCTGCATTCATCGTCTTACTTTATACCGTAATTCTTAACAATCTGATATCAGATAATAAACGAGGATTCCAAGGTTTAAATCTTTGCGCTTGAATTCCCCGTCCCTTTTGCGTAACACGTTTCTCACATAAAAGCCCAAGCGAGTTCATCGAGCTGGCTTGGGCTATTGAATTGCTTTGATTATTTTGTCTGTCTCTTTGACAGGGATGGATTCCCTGCCTGTTTTATCCTGATAAAACAAGCTGCGCCTTTCCCTTTGGCGCCAGATTTCCGCCAGATTCAAGCTTTCGTTTTTACTTCGGCAAAGCTTCGCTTTCCTGCGGAGTGCCGGTCGGATGGGCAATCGCTTCAAACTGACAGCCGATCAGCTGCTTGCCTTTGCCATTGTAGAAATCTCTGGCGCTGACCCGCTTTTTGCCTTCCATCTGCAGCTCAGTCACGATAAGCATCCCTTCGCCCGCGGCGACCTGCATCCCTGTTTCATCAAAACCGAGGATGGTGCCGCTCGGCTTTCCGGACCGCTCTTCGCGATAGCGCACGCCCCAGAACTTCATTTTCTGTCCGGCGATCACGCCATAGCCTACCGGCCATGAAATCAGCCCGCGGATCTGATTATAGATCTGCCAGCCTGATTTAGAAAAATCAATCTGTTCCTGTTCTTTCGTGATATTCCAGGCGAAGCTGACCTGCGTTTCATCCTGGGGAACCGGCGTGATCCGGCCTTCGATATAGTCCAGCAGACATTCCTTCAGCAAAGCCGCCCCTGCCGCCATCAGCTTGTCATGCAGGATTTCCGTCGTATCTTCCGCTTCAATCGCTACCTTTTTGACCGCCAGCATATCCCCGGCGTCCATTTTTTTCACCATCTGCATGATCGTCACGCCGCTTTCCGTTTCGCCCTGAATGATTGCGGTATGAATCGGCGAGCCGCCGCGGTATTTCGGCAGCAGTGAAGCATGAACGTTAATGCAGCCGTATTTCGGCGCGTTCAGCACGGCCTCCGGGACCATCTGACCATACGCGCAGGTGACGATCAGCTCCGGGTTTAACGCCAGCACATCCGCATACTCCGTACGGATCTTCTCAGGCTGCAGCGCCGGCAGCGCCAGCTGCTGCGCCAGAGCATGCACCGGCGTCGGCTGCAGCTTCTGCTGCCGCCCGACCTTCTTGTCCGGCTGCGATACGACCCCGACCAGTTCGACAAACGGCAGCTCGGTTAACGCCTGTAAAATCCCGCAGGCAAATTCCGGCGTGCCCATAAATAAGACTCTTGTTTTCAAGAGGCATCCCTCCTTTTTCGTTTACGTCAACGATTATACCATAAACAAAAGGAAGATGCGCGGTTCATTGGCCGAAAGCCGAAGCGATCATGCGCACGGAACCATCGACGACGCGGATGACCATCTCGGAAATATTCGCCCCCAGCTGACCGGCGGCGTTTTCCTGAATCTGATACATTGAAGCCCGGTGGACGGGCGGTTCAATCACTTCTTCCTGTTCAATCTGCCGGTTGAATTCGTCGATCCGCTGCTGGATCGTGGATTCCGGCTGCTGCTGATTGAGCGTACTGCCGATACTGACGACGATTAAAATCAAAAAGGCGTCCAGAATAAACCGTTTCATTCGATCCCTCCGTTCGTTAACGCTTCGACTAAGATCCGTAAGGAGTGGCGGACTTCCTCCGTGCTGTTTTGGTCCGTTCCCAATTCCAGCAGCACCATGTTCTCCGCCATATCCTGGTTGTAAACCGACTGCCGCTGGAAAACTGATCTCATTATACCTGGCATCACCTGGTTGATTTTGTCGGTTAATTGCCGGGAATGCTCCATCACGTGAGCGGCATTGGAAGATTTCATGCCGACGACAAACATCATCTTCGCATAAGTAACCCCGTCGCTCTCCAGAATGGAAGCAGAACGCGGCGCGGAGTCGCGGTGCAGGTCGATGACCAGATCAAAGCCGCCGTGTTCGGCAAACGTATCGTTGATATGACGGCGGGAAATCGTATATAATTGGTTGTATTTCAGCCCTTCCTCCTCCGCTTCACGCAGGAAATTCCCGGTCTGAAAATAAACATAATACCCCTCCTCTTCTAACATTTTCGCCAGCTCCATGCCGATTTCATACGTCGTCGTGCCGTCGCTGTACGTTTCCGACTGATGGGTGTTATAGATGTAAATGGATTTTTTCTCCGGTTTTTCTTCCTTTTCAAATTTCGGTACAAACGGCTCGTTGATCACAACCTCATCAATCCGCTCCACCGCCTGCTTGAAGTCCGGCAGCAGCGCCAGCTGTTCCTTGATCGAGATGCGGTCCAGGTCGATCACCGGATGCAGGATCGACTCCAGCACCGAGGTTTTATTCTGCGAAAGTAAATCGCGGAAGCCGGTAAAGAATGACGTCATGACGAGAAAGGCCAGGATCAACAGACATTTGAGCGTAATTTTCAGCTTTGTTTTCAAGGAAAAAAGCCCCCTCTCTTTCCGCAGTTTATGCGGGGAAAGGGGGGCTCATGACTACATCTGGGCGTAGCGGGGATGAAGCACCTGATTGATCGCCGTCGAAATCACTTCCGTCAAATGCTTGACCTCCTCATCCATTTCTTTGGGCGTGACGACCATCTGGTAGGATTCCTGATAATGGATATGTTCCATCACCTTATCATAATCGTCGCATTGGATCGTCGAAAGAACCTGATCGATTAAAGCTTCGATGCTGACGACCGTGGCGACGCCAATCGCGACGACGGGAGCCTGCACCAACTCCTCGTTGAGCACTTTGCGGTGATTGCCGACCCCGCCGCCGGGCTGAATCCCGGTATCGCTGATCTGGATCACCCGGTTGATCCGTTCGATGGAACGGGTCGCCAGCGCGTCGATCGCGATCACAAAGTCCGGTTTAAACTGCCGGGCGACCGCCTGGACAAATTCCGCGGTCTCCAGACCGGTCTGCCCCATTACACCGGGAATGATGACCGCGACCTCGCTGGTTCCCTGCGCCAGTTCTTCTTCATTCAGCCGATGCAGATGAGCCGTAACGATCACCTCGCGGGCCGCCATTGGACCTAAAGAATCCGCCGTGATTTCCTGATTGCCCAACCCGACGATTAACGTCCGCGTCCCGGTACACTTCAAGCCCTCAACAACCTGTTTCAAACAATCCGCAGTCACGGCGATCGCTTCCTTTCGCTGAGTTGCGTCGTTCAGATCGTCCAGCTCAATCGTGATATACTCACCCGGCTGCTTTTCAATTTCCTCGCACGGATTGTGAATTGAAATATGATGGGTAGTGATCCCGCGGTAACTTTTCTTTGTATGGGTAAAATTCTCATTGTCCTGTAAATCCAGCACTTCTTCATAGGCCAGATCGGTTCTGTGTTTGCGCATACGCTCACCTCGGACTTAGTATGCGCTGAAAGAACGCCGGTTATGCGTCAGATTCCAAAAGAAAACAATTTGTTTTTACCGGTTCCGGCTTGTTTTCTTGTCACCTTTTTCCATTAGTGTTTGCATTTTCACCTTCCTTTTGTTATAATTCTTAAGGTATAAATGCGGAGGAGGTGTCAGAATGCCAAACATCAAGTCTCAGAAGAAACGTTCGATTACTAATTTAAAGAGAAATGCAGCGAAAACTGCGGAAAAATCCGCGCTGAAGACGGCGATCAAGGAAGTCCTGGTTGCGGTTGAAGCGAAGGATAAGGAAAAGGCAGTTGCAGCGTACAACACTGCAAATTCTTTATTAGATAAAGCCGTTACCAGCCATCTGAAGCACAAGAACTACACAGCGCGTCAGAAGGCTCGCTTAGCGAAAGCGGTCAACTCTCTGTAAGATGCGAAAAAGATCCGGATTCCGGATCTTTTTTTATGGTTCGCGGCGCAGCGGTTCAAGTCTTGAATCTCCGCTCTGCATTATCCCTGCTCAACCTTCTGAGCGCAAGGAAAATCTGCGGACTGATCCTGATCGATCACCAGTTCCCCTTCTCCCCGCGGCGCTTCAAAGTCCTGAAGATACCCGTTGAGAATCGTGTCTGTGATTTCAAACGCGGCATTGGCATCGCGGCGCAGCGAGCGCAGACGCAGACGGCGGCGCAAACATTCCGGACTGGCCTTGAGATAAATTAAACGAACCTGACCACCCGCGTCCGTAATCCGCCGGCGGTAAGCATCGCGTTTCTTCCGGCTCCAGAAACTAAAATCAATGACCACCGGTCGATGTTCTTGAATCGCTTTCACCAGCTGATCTTGCAGCTGTACTTCAACGGCAGCTGAATACGCGGCATACGCCGAAGCAGGATAATCCACGCCATACCGGCCATATTGCCGCCAGACCTCCTCGTCAATCGACAAACGCAGATACCCCGCGGCTTCCAGCTGCTTCGCCAGCGTCGTCTTCCCGGCCCCGGCCACGCCGCACATCATGACCACGATGGACTTTTGCGAATCTGCATTTTGAGGAAGCCACGATAAAATCGTTTCTATTTTCATAAATTAATCCTCCTGCCTTTTCCAAAGTGGTTTTAAGGATACGCTTATCTTCCGGAGATTTTTGAATCCTCATTCTCTGTCTGCAGCTGCTGCTTAAACTGCTCCAGCGCTTGTGAATACCGGCGCAATGAAAGCGTCAGCCGGATCATCGGCACACCCAGCGCGATTAAAAGTAGAAATCGTTCTAACGTAAAATGACTGAAAACAACCAGCGCGATCAGAAACAGACTGACGGCGGCCGCAGTCCGCGCTCCCCGGTGCAGAGATTGAATCCAGAGACGGTAGCTTTCTAAAAACAGCGCGTAAGCCAGACCGGTCAGAACAATCCAGATTCCGTCCGGCGATGCAGCGCGGGGATTGAAGAAGCTGGCCGTCAGAGGAATTGCCATCCCGATCAGAATTTGATAGAGCCATCGTTCGATCATCGTCTTCCCTCCATTCCAATCGCTTTGCGAAAATGCGGCGCATAGCTGCGGCTGACCTCCAGCTGCACGCCTCCGCTTAACATCAGCGTCAGCCGGCCGTTAAAGCTCGGGGCAATTTGTTCGACCTTCGCGAGGTTGACAAGATAAGACTTGCTGATGCGGATAAACTGACGCGGATACAGCTCCTCCTGCAGCTGATACAGCTTGCGGTTGAGCTGCAGACATCGGCTGGCGGTATAGGCGAACGTTTCCCGCTGCAGCCCTTCAATATACAGCACGTCCGCCAGCGCGACGACATAAGTCCGCCCGTCATGCTGACCCGTCAGCGTCTGCCGCTTTTCCTGCAGAAAATGATG
Source organism: Holdemania sp. 1001302B_160321_E10 (assembly GCF_015552275.1). NCBI lineage: Bacteria > Bacillati > Bacillota > Erysipelotrichia > Erysipelotrichales > Erysipelotrichaceae > Holdemania > Holdemania sp. 1001302B_160321_E10. Next base: position 7,380 of record NZ_JADNEM010000030.1, read on the forward strand.
ATTGAGAAAGGCGGTTAGTTCCGCCAGATCCTCCATCTGAAACAGAATTCCAATCGAATCGTAGTCAACGCCTTTTTCGACCAGCGTCAGATCCAGCGCTTCAAAGGGTTTCAGAGTTTCCCGCAGCTGGGCCTCATGCTCGGGCCGACAGATCAGTTTGATCATGGCTGCTTCACCAGTTCTATCGTTTCCTCATAGAACTTTTTCCCCTTCGCGTCGCTGACCCAGATTGTGATTTCACCGCGGACCACTTCGTCATCTTCAAAATTAATGCCCCACCCCGAAGCACTGTGGCTTAACGTCAGGCTGGCGCGGATCGTTCCGTTGCTGGAGCTTTCAATGACCGGCTGATCCTGTGCGTTAAACATCGTCATCTGATACCCCAGATTCCGAAACCGCAGCGGATTGATCTGCAGCGTATTCCTCGCCTGCACATCCGGGGAGGAGAAATAGCCATAGCCCGCTGTCAGATTGCGGATGAGGAAATACTGACCCTCACCCGCAAAGACCGGAAGCGCCAGGGGATCGCAATTTAACGTTCGTGTTTCAAGGACCGTTTCCTCCTTGAGAACAGACCAGGTGATCGTCCATGGGACCGGCCGGCGTGAACTGAGATTGATTCCCGGCCGTTCACTGATGATCCAATAACTATCGGGTGCGGTTCGTTGATCATCCAACGCTTCTTCGCTTTCATAGACAATCTCGCCGCTTTCCGTTTCCGTGATCCGCAGCTTTACTCGCGTATCCGCATAAGCGTCGCTGACCGGATAGGCCAGATTTAAATTCAGTTTTTCCCCCTCGATCACGATCAGATTGCTGAGGTGCTCGTCTTCAGTACGGTATACCCAGACCTGAGGCCGGGCATTTTTACTTTCAGACCGCACCAGCCCCGCCTGCACCCCCGCTAACAAGAGCGCTGAGATCATGACCAGGATTCCTGCCTGAATCGGTTTTAACTGCCGAATCCTCCGCTGCTTCTGCACGAAATAAAATTGTTCCCGAAAATCCAAAGCTCGGGAATAAATCTTATAGGCACAGATCAGCTGCAAGAAGGACTGCAGCGGCAGCCACTGCGCGTTATTGCGGCCTGCAAGCGCAATCCCAAACAACAGCGCCAGCCACAGCATCAAGTTTTTAAGCCGCTGCCGCACCGCCGGCTCCGCAGAATGGATCATCAGCCCGGCCGCTGCGCATTCATAGCTGATCAGGAAGACTAACGGCCCCAGCTGACGAAGCCCCTCGTCATCCCAGATCAGCTTCATCAGCATACCGGCAAATAACAACAACGCCGAACCGGCGAACAAGCCCTGGCGCAGACTGTGCGCCAACAGAATCAAACCCGCGGCAGCCGCCGCGAACATCAGCCATTGCAGCGCAGATATCGGCGAATCCCATTGGAAAAGCAACAACGCCAGACCAGCACCCGCCATGACAATCGACTGCGGGCTGCCGTTCAGTGGCGTTTCTTTGCCCTGTATCCCCAAGTGCCGACGTCGGGAAAAAGTTAAAAACAAAATCAATCCCAAACCACTCACGGCAAAGGAAATCATCAGCATCATTCCAACTCCAGCCATCCGTTTCCCTCCTTTTCTTCTTTGTTATTGTACCCGAAAGGGAAACAGCCCGCCACAAATTCGGCGTAAGCGGCAGATATCCGGACATAAGTGACAGAAAGTCCCGCTGACGTCCGCTCCACTCAAGCTCACTTGTTCCTGATCAGCTTTAAACAGTCCATTCGCCATCGTTTCAGAATTCAGACTCCGTGAGCGGCCTTACGCCGCAGAAAGCTCTTCATTCTCAGCCTGCATTTTGTTCAGCAGCACTTCGGCAATCATCCGTGAAGCTTCCTTCTCCCATTGTGCCTGACCTTGATACTTTTCCGCGATCTGCGTGATGATCTTCATCCCATTGCCGCGGATCTGCTTCTTTCTTTGCCGCGGCTGACCGCAGGAATTCGTACAGCGGATAAACAACATCTGCTTTTGCTGAGTGATGGTCAGGCTGATCTGCGGATCCGGCGCGCCTTCGGCCGCTTCCAACGCATTTTTCAACAAATTGGACAACAGCGTGTTCATATCGAAATCATCGACGCCTGAAAGCAATGAAGCTTCAATCGCGTAATGAAAAGGCACTGCCTGTTTTGCAAATTGTCTGTCAAACGAAGCCAACATCGCATTGACCGACGGATTATCGCAATAGATCAGGTTACGGATCGCCCCGATCTGATGATGTGCGGATCGGAGGTGTTCCACATCAACATGGCCAAGCTGCGCTTTGACTGTCTGCCAGACCTCATCCATCACGTCCTGCTTTTCATACAACGCCAGAATCTGCGCCTGAATGCGTTCGTTATTTTCCCGTTTTTGCTCAGCATTCTCGCGCGCCGCCTTCATTTTTAACAAACTGCGGATCAAAAAGAACGCCGATCCCTGCAGACACAGCCAGGATCCAATGAAAAATAAAGTCAGGTTCATCGTGATCTGATACGCGTAGATCAATTTATAGGAAAGCAGATAAATCCACAGCGCATGCACGACGATCAGCGGAATCAAACGCGCCTGTTTCTGCCAGTCAACGGCCGGAAACACCTTGCGTTTCAAGAAAAGAACCAGACCGAAAAAGACCGCATTCCAGACGTCCATGACCAGAAAGCCTGCCGTACCGAAAAACGAAGCATCCTGAAACGCTGCCTGATCAAACCCGCTGGCCGCCACCATGACCAGGATGGCCAGCATCTCGGATAACAGGATGCACACTGTATGAAAGATCATGGCGAACACCGTGTTCATCCACGATTCCTTTACCACAATTTTCACGACCAGAAGCATGAAAATGATCGTCGTCAGCGTCCGCAGACTGTTAACCGCAAAGAACTCGTCAAAGACCGAAAACAGAATAAAATTAAAAATAAAGTTGATGATAAACGCCAGATACAGCTTGGGGAACAGTGTTTTTAACGGCTCCCGATGATTAAGAAAAGCGCAGTGAAAAGCTGCCCAGATCAGAAATAGAATGAAATGATTGAAATAGAAAAAAGGTTCGTTGTTCAGCATTCCTTCACCCGCTTTCCACTCTCCAGCGCGATCTGTACCGTCGCGATATCGTGATCCCGACTGAAGCTGTGCACGCCATGGCAGCGGCGCAGAATGGCTTCCATGATCGCCGTTCCCTGTCCGCTGATTTTTTTGTTCCGTTTGGGAACGTTTTCCGCAACACGGTTGCGGCAGCGGATCAGCAGCAGCCCGGCTTTTTCCGCCACCTGAAAGTCAATGAACGGAGATTCGCTGAATTCTGCGGCTTCCACCGCATTCTTCAGCAGGTTGGACAGCAGCGTGTTTAAATCGTACTCGTCCAGAATCCCGTTCAGACTGGATTCAATCACAAAGGTCGCGGCGATCTGCTTCTGATCGCAGAGCTGGCGATAATAATTGAATAAAGCGTTGGCATACGGATTTTCACAATACAAATCTTCCCGCAGCTTTCGCAGCCGGCCCCGAATCACCTGCAAACTCTCAATCTGAGCGTTTAGATCGTGCATTTCATGGAAAACCGTCTCAATTCCATCCTGTTTTTCCGATAATTTTTCCAGATGTCCCGCCAGTTCCGCATTCATCTGCCGGCGGGCGTCCAGTTCCTGTTTTTTTCGCTTCTGCCGGACGATCCGGACAGCGCTGAAAAAGACGACAATGTCGGTAACAATCAGAAATCCAAGCGCCTGCGCCAACAATCCCGAACTGGCTTCCTTGATGTAAATCAGCTTATAGGACAAAATATACAGCCACAAAAACTGGCAGGTAAAAAGCAGCGTGCCGATCGTATAGTATTCTCCTTCCACCGAGCGCCTGTGTTTTTTTCCAAAGCTCAGCGCGACTTTGAAAAACAACAAGCTCATCCCATCCAGCAGCAGATAGGAAAAAACGTTCATGTAGAAGGCACTTTCATACGCGTCGCGGCTGAACTGCACGCCGACCAGTGTGATCAGCATCGTCACCATTTCCGCAGTAATCGAAAGCAGCTGCTGGGCAAACAAGGCGAACAACGTCGCTTTCAAGCCCGGACGCTTCACAAGATAGATCACAAGGCCGATCACCATCGCAGAGACCGTCATGCGCACAACTGAATGATCCTGCGCCGATCCGGGAATCGCATACAGACTTAACAGAAAGAACACCACCAGCGTGATGCCCAGATCCAGCGCAAGATAATCGCGCCAGTAGCTCTTGCGGACCGGCAGGATTTCATTGTAACAATACGTCCAGGTCATCAATAGTGGAATATGATTCAGGTAATATAAAATCGGGTTCTGCATTATTCCATCACCCCGATGATTTCCAGCGTCTTGTTTTCCTGCCGCAGCGTTTCGATTTCCTTTTGTTTCCGCGCCAATTCCGCCGCCGGCACTTCCACGCGCAGCGTCGGCTCAAAACGCAAGGTTACCGGTGTCCCCGGGCAGATTTCCGCCAGCTTCTGCATTACGCGCAGCAGCGCCGAAAAATCAAACTGTTCCGGAACTGGCCCGCGGACGGTCAGCGGGCAGGCCGGCTCATGAATCTGATTATATTGGATTAAGATATCGAGCATGACGTTGCCGGTCTTGTAGGCCGGCAGCTGGCGATCAAACTGCGTCATCAGCTTATTGGCGTACGCATTGAGTTCTTCCGTCTTTCCCTGTTCCTTTAAGATTTCCAGGGTAATCAGATGATTCGACAGGTCATGATAAAAATAACGGATATTCTGCTGCTGCATCACGGCAAACTGATAGAATTGATAATTTCGCCGGTTAAGTTCCGTCAGCTGCCGCAGCTCCAGTTCTTCTTCGTTATATCGCATGACGCTGCGAATAATCCCGAAGATGCAGAAATCGCCGACCAGCGTGATCGCAATGGCCAGCGAGAGAATGATAAAAATCTGAACGATCGCCATTTCTTTCCGCACGCCGAAAACCGCGACGACCAAAACGAGCTGGCTTACAAAAAAACCGGCCAGATAAAGCATTGTTTTTTTATTGTTCATGACTATCCCCTTCACAGCCAACCGCCCCCAATGCCGTCGGCTGCTCCCTTCCCAACAAATTGATCGTCAGTCAATGTATAAACTGACCTTGTTTTTTCATTGTAGCGCAGTTTGAAATCAAAGTCCAGATTGCATACCCGACCAGATTTGTCAATAATTTACGAATTTTCTTCCTATTTTAAGTAAAAAACGATGTTTGCTCTGCCTCAGCCCCAGATAAGCAACACTATCCCAATTCCAAGCCATAGAAAAAGGGAAGGACCTCGCGGCCCTTCTCTCTGCTTATTTCTGTTCAGATTTAGCGATTTAAAACCACCGCATCTATTTCCTCGATCTGACGCAGGATTTCTCCCCGCTTGATTGGATCCTCAATCTGATGGGCAATCCGTTCCAGCTTGGTCTTGCGGTAATGATAATATTCGATGAAGACCGGTTCCCGGCGCGCTAATAGAAACGGGCCGTACTGCAGCTGGGCTTCGGTATAAACAACCGGCTGAGATGCCTTGCGGAAACCGACGATCTGATAGTAATGCCGGTCGTGCACCAGCTTCTCCGCAACAATTTCAAACCCGTGATCCATGATCCAGCGACGCAGTGAAGCCACCTCGCGGTTGACCTGCACAAGAATCCGCTGAAACTGCCCCAGCCGTTCAAAATCGTTTTCCAGAATTTTCTTAGCCGTCATCCAGCCCATCCCGGCAATCACGGCGACCTGTGCATCCTGCGGCACTTTCTCCAGGCCCGGCGTCAGAATCAACGAAATCTGTGCCTGCAGCCCGGCTTCCGCCACCGTCGCACGGGCATGCTCCAACGGTCCAGTTCCGATATCGCAGGCATAGGCTCTTTCGATCTTTCCGGAGGCAATCAGTTCCACCGGCAGAAAGGCGTGATCGGTCCCGATATCGGCGACGATCGTCCCTTCCGGAACGCAGTCGGCAATCGCTTTCAGTCGGACGCTCAGCATAACCCTTAATTCTTATCGACGAAATCCCGCAGCCGCTTGGAGCGGGTCGGATGTTTCAGCTTGCGCAGCGCCTTGGCTTCAATCTGACGGATACGTTCACGCGTAACGTTGAATTCCTTACCGACTTCTTCCAGGGTACGCGTCCGGCCGTCGTACAGCCCAAAGCGCAGCCGCAGCACCTTTTCCTCCCGTTCCGTCAGCCCCTGCAGGACGTTGTTGATCTCATCCTTCAGCAGCTGATTGTTGGCGTACTGATCCGGCGACATCGCGTCTTTATCCTCGATGAAATCCCCCAGGTGGGAATCGTCTTCCTCGCCGATCGGCGTTTCCAGCGAAACCGGCTCCAGCGCGATCTTCTGGATCTCGCGAACCTTGTCCGGCGTAATGTTTTCCATCTTTTCCGCGATTTCCTCAGCCGTCGGTTCCCGACCCAGATCCTGCACAAGCTGCCGCTGAACGCGGGTCAGCTTGTTAATTGTTTCTACCATATGTACCGGGATTCGGATTGTCCGGGCCTGGTCGGCAATCGCACGGGTGATCGCCTGACGGATCCACCATGTCGCATACGTTGAAAATTTAAAACCTTTAGTGTAGTCGAACTTCTCGACCGCCTTGACCAACCCCATGTTGCCTTCCTGAATCAGATCCAGAAACAACATGCCGCGGCCGACGTATTTCTTCGCGATCGAAACGACCAGACGCAGGTTGGATGAAATCAGAATCCGCTTGGCTTCCTCATCCCCGGCCTGAATCCGGCGGGCGATTTCCGGTTCATCTTCCGGATTCAGCAGCGGTACCCGTCCGATTTCTTTCAGATACATCTTCACCGGATCGTTGATCCGCACATAAGGAGAGCTGCTGTAAGTTTCGCTGAGATCGATCGGGACTTCCACATCCTCGACTTCCTCGTCAAAATCTTCCCCGGCATCTTCCGCCAGGAATTCCAGATCGTCGCCGATATCCTGAGTCATCGCTCCCGCTTCCGGAATCTCGATGTTTTCCAGTTCTTCGATATCGTCGTCCTCGCTTATGTCGATGCCTTCCGCGGCGAACCACTCGTACAGGTCGTCCATGTCGTTATCCGTCAGATCGAGATGTTCCAGGGCATCCATGACATCCTTCTGATAAATGACCTTATCCGCAAGATAGGTCTTTTTGAATTCTTCCTTTAATTGGTCCAACGTTTTGTAAACTGGCATTTTTGTCTCCTTAGTCTTGGTGTTTTTCTTCATCAAGGTACCCCCTTAATTCTCTCTGCAGCTGCATCCGTTCATTGAGAAGGGCAGCCTGGCTTTCCGGATTGCTGATGCGCAGGATCTGTTGCTTCAGATCATTTATTCTTTCTTCCAGCATACACCGCTGCAGGCGGCGGATCGCTCCGTCCATGACCTCCGGCGTAAATTGTGGACACTCCCATTCTGAAAGATCCAGAACCTTTTGTCTCAGCGCTTCCTCGTAGATCGTACTGATGAAATCCGCAATCTGCAGCTGCGGATGAGACCGGCTGTAATCCAGGATCATCATTGCAAGCTGCTGATTTTCTTCATTCAGCAGAAAACCGAGTTTTTCTTTGAACATTTCTACCGCTTCGCGGCGGGTAAGCATTAGCGCAAGAATCAGGTGTTCTGCATTAGTCTTACCATCTCGCGACGGATTTAAACGAATTGGAACCGTTTTTCCCCGGCTGACACCGGAATTGTCCGGTTTTGGAGCCGGGGCTGCGCCCAGATCGAGATGAAATCCGGTCAGCTGCTCCAGCTGATGGGCAAAATTCTGACGGTCGAATTCATCGCTCAGCTGTTTGATTTCGTCTTCCACCTTCAGCGTGAATTCTTTTTTTTCGGAATAGTTTTCCAGATCATAACGCGTCGATAGATACTGAAAGACAAATTCCATCCACGTCAGCTCTTTGCGGACCATTGCTCGAAGTTCTTCCGCGCCGTGCTGGCGCAGAATTTCATCCGGATCCAGTCCGGTCGGATTGCTGACGATGCCGACCTCAAAGCCGGCCTCGCGGGCCAGCTTCGCCGCCTTGTAGGTCGCGTTCTGCCCGGCCTTATCGCCATCATAACAAAATGTCAGATGCAGCGAGCATTGCCGCAGTAAGCGCAGCTGTTCCTTGGTGCACGCCGTGCCCAGCGTCGCCACGACGTTGTCCATTCCCGCCCGGGAAAAAGCCAGCACGTCCGTGACACCCTCGCATAAAAGCACCCGCCCTTCCTGACGGGAGGGCTGTTTGGCGCGGTGGTAATTGAAGACCGTGTGACCTTTGACATAGACGTCGGTCTCGGTCGTGTTGATATATTTGCTCTGCGCTTCGGGATCCATACTGCGGGCCGTAAAGCCGATCGGATTGCCGAGCGAGTCGTGGATCGGAAACGTGATCCGGCTGGTGAACACATCGTGCAGACCGCTCTCGTTCAGCCGGACGACATTCGCCGCGACCATGTCCTGCTCGTTGTAGCCTTTTGCCTGCAGAAACCGCAGCAGCTCATCGCCCGGGCCGTTCCAGCCGATCTCAAACTTTTCGATCGTCGCCTCGTCGATCCCGCGGTTGGCCAGATACTCGCGCACCGGCGTTCCCGCCTGCGCTCCCAGCTGATAATGCGTGTAGCGGATCGTTTCCGCCAGCACCTTATATAATGCGTCTTTCCTCGGATCGACCGGCGTTTTTAAGGCAGAAGGATCAAACGAAAGCTTGTAGCCGCTGATTTCCGCAACCTTCGCCACGGCCTCCGGGAAACTGACTTTTTCATAATTCTGAACGAAAGTAAACACGTTGCCGCCGGCTCCGCAGACGAAGCACTTATAAATCTGCTTGTCCTGGGAAATCGAAAGCGACGGGTCGTGATCGTCGTGGAAGGGACAGACGCAGGCCATGGAACGGCCTTTTTTGACTAACGGCACATAGTGGCCGATGACTTCCGCAATATCCGCGCTGTTTCTGACCGCGGTGATTTCTTCATCGCTCAGGCGCATTCGTCATCCCCCCTATTCGTACCGAACGGATTCTGATCAGAACTTCAGCGACGCTTCGATATGCGCCTGCAATTCGCTGATCGGCAGCCGCACCTGCTCCATGCTGTCGCGTTCGCGCACGGTGACGCAGCCGTCCTTCTCGGTATCGAAGTCGATCGTGACGCAGAACGGCGTGCCGATAGCGTCCTGACGGCGGTAACGCTTGCCGATACTGCCGGCTTCGTCATATTCGCATACAAAGCTGTCGGCCAGCTGGGCATAGATTTCCTTCGCCGAAGCGGAAAGCTGCTTCGACAGCGGCAGGATGCAGGCCTTGACCGGAGCCAGTGCCGGATGCAGGTGCAGCACGACGCGGGTATCCTTTTCATTGAGAACTTCCTCGTCGTAAGCGTCGCATAAGAACGCCAGCATCAGCCGTTCCACACCGACGGCCGGTTCTACGCAGTACGGCAGATATTTTTCATTGGTCTGCGGATCAAGATATTCCAGAGATTCGCCGGAATGCTCCTGATGCGTTTTCAAGTCATAGTCCGTGCGGTCGGCAATGCCCCACAGCTCACCCCAGCCGAACGGGAACAGATATTCAATATCGCTGGTGCCCTTCGAATAGAACGCCAGCTCTTCCGGCGTATGCTCACGGAAACGCAGACTTTCAGCAGTCAGGCCCAGGTTGGTCAGCCAGTTCATGCAGAAGTTTTTCCAGTATTCGTACCACTGCAAATCCTCGCCCGGCTTGCAGAAGAATTCCATTTCCATCTGCTCGAATTCCCGGGTGCGGAAAATGAAGTTGCCCGGCGTAATCTCGTTGCGGAAGCTCTTGCCGATCTGGCCGATGCCAAAGGGCAGCTTGCGGCGCATGGAGCGCTGGACGTTCTTGAAGTTGACGAACATGCCCTGGGCTGTTTCCGGCCGCAGGTAAATCGTACTCTTCGCGTCTTCCAGAATTCCCTGGAACGTTTTAAACATCAGATTGAACTGACGGATATCGGTAAAATCATGACTGCCGCAGTTCGGGCAGGCGATGTGGTTTTCCTTGATGAAATCCATCATCTTTTCGTTGCTCCAGCCCTCCGGCACAACCTTGCCTTCCGTCGCCTCCTCGATCAGATGATCGGCGCGGTGGCGGGTCTTGCAGTGACGGCAGTCCATCAGCGGATCCGAGAAGCCCTTCAAGTGGCCGCTGGCCTCCCAAACCTTCGGATTCATTAAGATTGCGGCCTGGATGCCGACGTTATTCGGATGGGACTGAATGAACTTCTTCCACCAGGCCCGTTTGATATTGTCTTTAAGCTCAACGCCGAGCGGACCAAAATCCCAGGTGTTGCTCAAGCCGCCGTAAATTTCGGAGCCCTGGAACACAAAACCGGAGTTTTTTGCGTGCGCGACGATCGTGTCAAATTGTTTCACTGCCATGATCAATTCCCCATTTCTTTATTTTTATAGACAAAGTTTATTATAGTACAAATCAACGGTTTTCGTCAATTAGATAAGCGGTCCAGAAAGCGCCAACTTTCCAGCTTTATGCCGCTGTGTAGCATTAAAAATTCGACCAGCAATTCCGCGTCTTTTTTCGTCCACGGACCATACGGCCGCAGCTGGGCAAAATGAACGAGCTGCGCCTTGTTGATCAGACGGAAACGTTTCAGCGCTCCGACCTCCATCGGCCGGGCATGCACCATCGCCGCACACTCTGCGCACAGAAAACCGCCGTCTTCAACAGATATCGTCTGCACCTGGGTGTTGGAGCACAGCACGCACTCGTCGACAACCGGCTCGATCCCTTCGATTTTCAAGGCCAGTGCGGTAAACTGCGCTAAAATCAGATAGCTGTCGGCCTCGCTGTCCAGCCGGTCCAGACTGACGCTCAGCAGCTCATAAACTTCGCCGGCCGCTTCCAGATCGCTTTCTCCCTGCTCCAAAAGCTTGTCGGCAATCTCGCACATCACCTGGGCAATTGTCATTTTCTCCAAATCTTCGCGGATATGCCGGTGCGCCGCCAGAACGCGCGCGCTCTTTAGTGAAAACAGCGTGGCTTGTTCCTTGTAGTCAAACATCAGCTCCGACAGCACAAACGGCATGCACGAAACGGCGTTCTTGCTCGCCATCTTGCGGATGCCCCGGCATACGAAGCCCAGCTTGCCATAGTCCTTCGACAGCACCGTGATCAACGCGTCGTTTTCACGATAGTCCTGCTGCTTGAGGATCACCGCCTCGATCCGGGCTTCACTCATCCTCCAGCTCCGTCTGGATATACCCCAGCTGCTGCAGCTTGGCCTTCTTGTTGCGCCAGTCCTTTTCCACCCGGACAAACAATTCCAGGAAAATCGGTTCGCCCAACAGCCCCTGCAGTTCTTCCCGCGCCAGCGTGCCGATCTGCTTGATCATCCGGCCCTGCTTGCCGATGATGATGCCCTTTTGGGAATCCCGTTCGACCAGAATCATCGCGTTGATGATCAGATGCTCGCGGTTCTTGCGGATTCTTTCAATCACGACCGCGACGGAATGCGGCACTTCTTCTTCCGTCAGCAGCAGCACCTTTTCCCGGATAATTTCCGCCATGATGAACTGTTCCGGATAGTCGCAGACCTGGTCGGCCGGATAATACTGGACGCCGTCGGTCAGATCATTCTTGGTGGCTTCGATCAGCTGATCCAGATTGTTCTGCGTCTTCGCGCTGATCGGAATGATCTCTTTGAAATCCATCCGCTGCTGCCACGCTAACAACAGATCGATCAGCTGTTCTTTTTCCAGCAGATCAATTTTATTGAGAATCAGATACACCGGCAGATGCATCTGCCGCAGTGTATTCAAAACGAATTCATCGCCGCTGCCAAACGGCACTGAGCCGTCGACGAGGTAGTAGATCAAATCGACGCCCGAGGCCGCGGAGTAGGCTTCCTTATTCATCTGGGTGCCCAGCTCATGCTTCGGCTTATGAATTCCCGGCGTATCGACGAAAATGATCTGCGAATCGGCATCGGTGCGGATCGCCCGGATGGAATTGCGAGTTGTCTGCGGCTTGGGGGAAATGATCGCAACCTTCTGCTGGACCAGAGCGTTCAGCAGCGTGCTTTTGCCGGCATTGGGCCGGCCGATCAAAGCGACAAAGCCGCTCTTCACGCCAGATCCTCCATGCCGAAGCTCATCGGAAGCAGCTCGGCAATCGTCGTTTCCATCGTTTCTTTCCCATTGGACAGGATGATCGGCGTATCGCTTTCCAGCAATTCGCTGAGCACCTGGCGGCAGATGCCGCACGGCGTTCCGATTCGGGCGCCGTCGCTGACAATCGCAATCGCCGCGATGTCCGCCTTGCGGTAACCGTAGGAATACGCGCCGAACACCGCGCTGCGCTCGGCACAGTTCGTCGCCCCGTAGGACGCGTTTTCAATGTTCACGCCGCGAAAGGTGCGGCCGTCCTTGCATAACACGCAGGCGCCGACATGATAGTTGGAATACGGCGCATACGCGGATTTCATCGCCTCAAAGGCTTCGCTGACTAAGTTTTCGTACATCGTTGTTTCTCCTGTTCTATCTTATTAGATGGCGGATGACGATCATCCCCCCGACGATCAGCGCCGCCAGGGATGCGCACAGCACCGCGCCCGCCGCCAGATCTTTTATCGTTTTAATGCGGTCATCCTGTTTGGGCTGAACGAAGTCGCACAGCCGCTCGATCGCGGTGTTCAAAATCTCCGCTGTGATGACCAGGGCCGCCAGCGTAATCACAAGCGCCCATTCCCAAAAGACGAAGCCCAGCCCCAGCCCGGCCAGTCCGGCCAGCACCGCAAAGCCCAGCTGAATCGCCACGCTGCGGTCCTGCGCCGCCAGAACCAGTCCGTTCAGCGCCGGCTTGAATTTTTTGATCAGCGCGCGCATTTACACCCTCGGCACCAGCGGATCCAGAATTTCATGCTGCAGATCGAACATGACCTTTTCCTCATCCGGCTGCATGTGGTCGTAGCCAAAGCAGTGCAGCAGCCCGTGCGTAAACAGGAAACAGATTTCCCGCCGCAGCGAATGGCCATATTCCTCGGCCTGACTGATCGCGGCTTCCACGTTGATAAAAATATCGCCCAGTTCGACTTCCGCTTCCTCGATCAGCTCAAATTCATCCTGATCATCACATGCCGCAAACGAAATCACGTCCGTCGGCCGGTCGACCTGCCGGTAATCGCGGTTGATCTCATGGATTTTGCGGGACTTCACGAAAATCACTGAAATGGTATAGTCGCCCTGCTTGTTTAAGACCTCCAGCGCATGCTCGGCGATCCGCTGGAAATCCGGATAGTTTTCTTTCCATTGCTTTTCCCTTGTCTTGTTGACAAACGTACAGGTTATCATCATCTTCACCTCTTGATTTTGCATTGCTATTATAGCATATTCTGCCTCTTTTCGACCGAAAACAAACGGCTTTTCCCGATTTCTTTCACAAGTTGGGAAGCGCTGAAATCGCAAGTTTGTCAGATTTTGTCTGGAAATGTTAAATTTGTGTTAAAACTTCGTAATGATTCTGTTAAAATAAACGTGAATCAAGAGAAGAAAAGAGAAGAAACAGGAGAGAGAGAAAAACAAATGAATATCGTAGCGACGGAAATGATCACGCTGGGAGATATCTCGTGGGACATGATCCTCGGCGGATTTGCGCTGTTTTTGTTTGGCATCAAGTTTATGGGCGACGGCTTGAAAAATGTCGCCGGGCATAAGCTCCGGGAATACATCGACAAATATACGTCCAATCCATTAATGGCCGTGCTGGTCGGCATTGTCGTCACCATCGTCGTGCAGTCTTCCTCAGCCGCGACCGCGATCACCATCGGTCTGGTCCGCGCGGGATTAATGAAGCTGGAACAGGCGGCCGGGGTCGTCGTGGGCGCCAACATCGGAACGACGATGACGGCGTTTCTGATCGGCTTGAAGGTCGAGCAGTTCGCAATGTACTTCGTGTTCATCGGCGGCATGATCATCTCGTTTGGCAAGAAAAAGAAAACCCGCTACATCGGCGACATCATCCTCGGCTTCGGTCTGATGTTCTATGGTCTGAAGATCATGGGCGACTCGCTGAAAATGCTGAAGGATCTGCCGGCCTTTATCGAATTTGCCAAGGTGATGTCGGAAAAACCGCTGCTGGGCTTACTGGCCGGCACGGTGCTGACCGGACTGATCCAGGGCTCGGCCGCGACGATCGGCGTCGTCCAGAAATTATATGAATCCGGGGCGATGACCCTGAACGCGGCGATGCCGTTTGTCTTCGGAGCCTGTATCGGTACGACCGTCACCGGCGTATTTGCGGCGATCGGCGGCAGCCTGGCGGCGAAACGAACCGCCGGTCTGCATACGCTGTTCAACGTGATCGCGGCGACGATCGGCATGATCTTCCTGCCGTTTTACATTCAGTTCATCACCTGGATCTCCGATCTGCTGCTGATCCCGCCGATGATGCAGATCGCCGTCGTGCATATCTTATTTAAGATCGTTGGCGTCATCGTTTATCTGCCGCTGCTGAACGTCATGTGCAATTTCATCAAGAAGCTGATTCCGGGCAACGAACCGGAGCGGATTGAAATCAACCTCGACGACATGGACGCCGGGATCGCGCATCAGATGCCGACCGCCGCGCTGGCCATCGCCAAACAGGCCGTTCTGAAAATGAGCACAGTCGTCGACGCCGCGGTCGACAAAGCCCGCGACTTCATGAATACGCGCGGCGGTTCCGATGAGAAGGAACTCGTCAACCAGACCGAGGATCTGATCAATTCCATCGACACCAAGATCACCAATTACCTGATGAGCGTTTCCAAGGAAAACCTGAACGACCGCGATATGCAGGATTTCAACCTGCACCTGCAGGTCATCAAAAATCTGGAGCGGATCGGCGACCTGTCGGTCAACCTCGTTGAGTTCTTCGACATGGTGCATGAAGATAAAAACGACTTCAGCGACGGCGCGAAAAAAGACGTGCTGGAAATGTTTGAGCTGTTCAAGCACATGCTGAACACGGCGATCGGAATTTACCGCGATGAAGACTACGCGCAGTATTCCGCGCTGATGGAAGATGAGAATTACATGGATTTGCTGGAATACAAAGCCCGGCAGAAGCATTTCGACCGGATGGCCCGCAACGAATGCGCGACGGCTGTCGGCGGCAGCGTCTACTGCGATATTCTGGGAAACCTGGAACGTATGGCCGATCATTGCTGCAACATCGCCCGCTGTTCAATCGAAGCCTCCTCCAGCAAGGAAGCACCGGTGCTCGAGCATCACTGATCCCATCAACAAAACAAACAAAAGAAGCTGCCTTGACCGGATCGTTCCGGAAAATCAGCTTCTTTTTTCATGCCTTTTTAGTTTCTTTTTATAACCGCCAGACTCGCTCAGATCCTGCGCTTCCCACAATGCACCGGTTATGAATGCCGACCAGAGCGTGCCGCCAGCCATCCGGCCGCGGCGCAGAGTCCAAAGCCCGCCGCGATCCAGCCATACAGATGAAACAGGTCGGTATACAGGAAATTCGTGTAGTAATTCCAGGCTACCCCCTGCAGCCGGTTGACCAGGATGATCAGAACCGGGATTTCAAGCACCGCGATCAGACCGGTCATACCGCAGCTGCGCCCCAGAATATTCAGGGCGGAAGCCGCAGGCGTCTGTTTTTTCTGTCGGCGCACTTCGTGCAGCGTCAACGCCAGCGCGGCCAGGGTGATCCCGGCGGCAATCCCGAAAATCTGTCCTGACCGCTGGTTCGCCAACGTATCGGAAACCGTGCTGTCCACGGCGATCGGCTGCTTGATGAATGTCATGTCCGGAAATTCCTGACGCAGCTGATAAATCAAGGCGATCCAATCCGACGGCTGTTCCGCGAAGAACCACAGAGCTGCGGAAGTCCCGGTCTGTTCCACGCTGTTGTAAAACGGTTCGACCCGAACGTCCGCGCTTTGAATCATCGTCATGTGCGGCGCCGATAAATCCTTTCGGTCAGCCGTATAATAGACCGGCCGCGCCTGGTTGAAGCTGATCTGTGGCGTTCCGGAAACCGGAAACAAATCATGCAGCGGATTTTTCATCCCGCCGTAATAAAAGCTCAGCCCGGATTCAGCGTCCGGCTTGACCTCCATCACCGCCAGCTTGCGGGCATTCAGCCGGTCTTCCTCGCTGGCTTCGCTTTCCTGACCGACCGCGATCAATTCCGCGATCCGCTCGCGCTGACGCGCCTGCTGTCCCGCGGTAAACTGAACTTCGTAACAAGCCGACGCATACCCCGCTGACGCCCATTTTAAACGCGGCATTTCCGCCATCATCTGCTTTTGCGCACTGGACTGGAACCCTTCAATCGTCGCGATCAGCGCCAACGTCAGTCCCAGCAGAAAGAGTTTTTTCATGTCTTCACCTCTTGAGTTTACCCTCAGTATAACGAACCCGACCCGCGGATGTCAATGTTCTGCGAAGAAATTCCCGCGAAGACCCGGAAGCCCGTTCCCAGTAAGACACGATCTCAAAATCCCATTTGCTGCGGGGTTATCCTTTGCTGAAAGCAAAAAAATCCCGCGCTTTAGCGGCCGGGATTCCTTGCGGGCCTTCATCCGAAATCAATGTGCTGCCCTTTTACCTGATAGATCAGGTGCTCGCAGATATTTTTAGTATGATCGCCGGCTCGTTCAAAGTTGCGCAGCATCGCGACTAACGGCACGACATGTTCCATCTGCATTCCCTGCATAACGGCGGTTTCAATCTGTCCGGACAGCTCGGCAAACTGATCGTTGATCTGTTCGTCCTGCTGCGGAATCCGATACGCCTGCGCGACATCCTCCTTCTGATAGGCGTCCATCGCCGCGTCCAGCATGGCCAGAAACAACCGCCCGATCGCTTCCGCCTGTTCGCCGACAAACGGAGGTTCCGCCGGGCCTTTTTTGATGACGTAGTCTGCGATGTTCTTGGCGTAGTCGCCGATCCGTTCCAAATCGGAAGCGATTTTAATCCCGGCGATCACTTTGCGCAGATCCGTGGCCACCGGGGAAAGCAGCGCCAGCACCGTCTGCGCCTGATCGTTGATTTCCTCCTCCAGATGATTGACGAAGTCATCCATGTAGATTAGCTGCAGCGCCTTTTCTTTATCGCCGCTTCGAAGAATGTCCAGCGCCAGCTCGTGCATCGTTTTCACCTTGCGGTACATCTGCAGGATCAAAGCCTGGAAAGCGGCGAGCGATTCATCCATTTTCATCATTTATTCCTCCTGATTCCTAGCCGAACCGGCCGGTGATATAATCCTCAGTCCGCTGATCTGCCGGTTTGGAAAAGAGCTTGCGGGTCGTGTCGGCCTCTACGATTTCACCGAGCAGAAAGAACGCCGTATCATCGGAAACCCGGGAAGCCTGCTGCATCGAGTGCGTTACGATGACGATCGTATAGGTTGTCTTCAGCTGCTCGATCAGCTCTTCGATCTTCGCCGTGGCAATCGGATCCAGCGCGGAGGTCGGCTCGTCCATCAGAATGACCTCCGGTTCCATCGCGATCGCCCGGGCGATGCACAGCCGCTGCTGCTGACCGCCCGAGAGCGCCAGCGCCGAGTCGTGCAGGCGGTCCCTGACCTCCTCCCACAGCGCCGCCGATTTCAGCGAGTGTTCCACAACGCCGTCCAGCACTTTCTTATCGCGGATTCCCTGACAACGGGGACCGTAAGCGATGTTGTCATAGATCGACATCGGAAACGGGTTTGGCTTCTGAAACACCATTCCAACCTCAGTGCGCAGCTGGACGACGTTGGTTTTTGAATCATAAATATTCTCGCCTAACAGGCGGATTTCACCGCTGATCCGGCAATTTTCAATCAGATCGTTCATCCGGTTCAGACACCGCAGAAACGTCGATTTTCCACATCCTGAAGGACCGATCAGCGCGGTGACCCGGTTCTTGCCGATCGTCAGATTCAGCTGTTTCAGCGCCTGTTTTTCACCATAATATAAATTCAAATCTTTTACTTCAAAACAAGTTTCCATAACGATTCCTTTCTAGCGGAAGCTTTTCTGCAGCCGCCGCGAAAGCAGCTTGACCGTCAGATTCAAGATCAGCACAAAGATCAGAATGATGATTGAGATCGCGCAGGCCAGTTCAAAGTTAGGCTGCTCGCCCGACATCACCGACCAGATGTGAACGGCCAGCGAAGTACCTTGCTTCAACAAGCCCGGCTGATCGTTAATAAAGGTGCCCATCGTATAGATCAGCGCCGCCGATTCGCCGACCACCCGGCCGATGCTTAACAGAATCCCGCTGAGAATACCCGGCATCGCGCAGGGCAGCGTGATCTTGAATATCGTCTGAGTCTGGCTTGCACCTAACGACAACGACGCATCGCGCAGGCCCTGAGGTACAACCCGCAGCGCTTCCTCAGTCGAGCGGATGATCGTCGGCAAAAGGATGATCGCCATCGTCAGCGCGCCCAGCAGAATATTCGTCGTCTTTGCCCCCATGGCCGCGGTAATCGGAAACAGCACGCTGACGCCCATTAAACCATAAACGATCGAAGGGACGCCGGTCAGCGTTTCAATCCCGGTGCGGATCGCGGCGTTCACTTTGTTTTTTTTAGCCATTTCACTTAAATAGACAGCGCTGGCAATGCCGATCGGCAGCGCGATCAGCAGCGATACCAGAATTAAGTACGCGGTGCTCACCAGCGATCCGCGGATGCCTCCGCCCGGTGTCTTGATAAACATCGACGTCAGCTTCGCCGCGGACTGATCCAATGTTTCCGCCACTTCAGCAGCGCTTGCGGAAGCCAGCATACCGGTGAAATCCGCCGTTCCAGAAGCGTCGGTAAAATCAATTTTTTCCACCTGCAGCCCGGCGCTCATCGCGACCGGTTTCCCCTGGTTCGCCCCGGCGCTGGTATCCACAGCTGATGCCAGCGGCGAATTTTCCGCCACGGTTTCGATCAGGACAAGCTGTTTCTTTTCATGGGAAAGATGGTCGACAAAGCCCACACCCCACTTTTCGCTCCACGCCACCTCAGCACCGAGATTTTCCGGATGCGGATAGCTCCCGGGCTGATTGCGTGTTTCATCCAAAGCCACGATCTTGCTGAGGGACCAGTAATCGCTGCGCAGCAGATCCGCATTGATTAAGGACAGACCATGACTGAAAATATACACGAACAGACTGGTCAGCACCACAACGGCCAGCGCTGCGCTCAGCACCGTCAGCAGCTGCAGAAAACGATCGCTGATCACACGCGGCATCCGATTGGTTTTCACTGTCCATTCCCCACTTTCTTCTTCATCCAGTTCAGACTGAGATTCGACAAAAGGATTACGACCATCAGCACCAGACCGACGGAGAACCGGATATCGTAATCCAGTCCGGTTGTTTCCTTCAATCCCGCCAGCATCGTTGAGGTCAGCGTGCGGGTGATGTCGAACAGATTGAACGTCGGGCCGAACAGCTTGTTGCCGGCCACCATCGCGACCGCTGTCGCTTCGCCAAACGCCCGGCCCAGCCCCAGAATTGCTCCGGCGAAAATCCCTGACTTGGCGCTGGCCAGGACAACTTTGAAATGGGTCTGCGTCGCCGTTGCTCCCAAGGCCAGCGACCCCAGCTCCAGATCCGGATCGACCGCTTCGATGGCCGTCACCGCCAGCGAGGTGATCGTCGGGAAAATCATGATCGCCAATAACAGGATCACCGCAAGCAGCGAACTGCCCCCGGCTGTACTGACCCCCGCCAGCGACGCCAGCCCTTTCACCAGCGACGTAATCACCCCGGCCGCAAAGACACCGTAGACGACGCTGGGAATCGACGCGAGCAATTCCACCACCGTTTTCATCAGCGGTTTAACCGGCTTGGGCGCGATCTTGACGATAAACAGCGCCGTCAGCACCGCGATGGGAAAGGCCAGCAGCAGCGCTCCAAAAGCGGAGATCAGCGTATTGATCACGATGAATCCAACGCCGTAGACTCCCTGATCCTGCCGCCATAACGTTCCTAACAGGAAATCTTTCAGCGATATGGAGCCATAGGTATAGCCGGGTAAAAACGGCTGGATCCCTTTCATCAGAATAAACAGCGTGATCAGCACGATACAGCTGCCGGAAATCAGCGCCGCCAGAAAGAAAACAGCCTTGACCATCTGGTCCGTTCTCTGCTTGCGCCGGGCCTGGCCGGGGCGGATTCTCGCTTTCAGATTGCTTTCCATAACCTCATCCTTCCTTCAAAACGAAACCGCTCCGCCGACAAATCCGCCGGGGAAGCGGTCGCTTCTGCATCCTGTTTGTCAATTACTGAATCTGATCCCAGGACGTTACCGTGCCGGTAAAGATATCGTGAACCTGAGCCTGCGTCAGATTGGCAACGGCCGTATTCGCTTGATTGACAATCGTCACCACTGCATCAATGCAATACTGGCCTGAGGCCATCGCCGATGATGTGTCTTCCTCGCCGCTTTTGAAAGCCCGCGAAGCAAAGCCGATATCCGCGCGGTTAGCACCGTCTTTTTCCGAACCGAGGACGCGCTTGTAGCCGTCGCCCGAACCGGTCTGGTTCATCGTGAACTGGAAGTTGCCCGCCAACGGCTGGAACGCTTCCAGCGCGGCTTTCAGCGTTTTCTCCACGGATGTCGAACCACAGGTCGCGATTGTGATCGCCGAGTTGTCTTCCTTGACGATCGGATGATTCGCCGCCAGTTCAGCCCAGGCTTTCCCCTGGCTCTTATCGACAACGCCGCCGGCCTTTTCCACCACCAGCATGCCTTCTGTGGAATTCTGCAGGAAGTCTAAGAACGCTGCGATCAGCTGTTCTTTCTCCGCACTTTCATAGTCACCGGCCGCCCGGGTTGTGAAGGCAAACGGACGCTGCATGCCGTAGGTTCCGTCCAGAACCGTCGCTTCGCTCGGCGCCACGCCTTCAAAGTTCAGCGGCTTCACGCCGTTGGCCGCAAAATCCGTGGACAGCGACACATAACCGATGCCGTTTACATCCGCTCCGACCTTGGTCGCCATATCGCCGTTGCTGGAAACTTCAATGGCAGAGGACGTCAGCTGTTCCGCAAAATCTCCAGCTTTTTCAAACGCTTCCCGCGTACCGGAAGTCGCGTCGCGGGTATAGACGTTGATGGCTGCCGCTGCGGACGGTGTGGCCGTTCCTCCCTCAACTGGCTCTGTCTTGGGTGCTGTGCTGCAGCCAGCGACAAGCAGCGCTGTCAGTACGAATACAAATAATTTCTTCATTTCATTCATCCCTTTCTTGAACAGTTCCCAGTTTACCGCGCTACGATTAACAGAAAATGAAGCTTGCGTTAAGAAACGGTTAAAAAATAAATTACCCAAAACATTGTCCTTTCTCTGTTCCCCCACATGGGAAAGCAGCTTTCAGCCGGCAGGTTGGCTGCCAAATCATGAATCAAGGCTGAAAAACGATGGCTTCCTGTCAGGACATTCCTTTTTTCCCATCCACCGCTCCCAACGAAAAACAAGCACAAAAAAAGCCAGGGAATCCCTGACTGAGGACGATCGTTTCCCGCGACCTTTCACTTTGAGACGCCAGCGTTTGTGTTCTGCGGCGAAGGTTGCGGAAGGCGTGGAGAATGTTCCGCCGTCAAAGGTTGATCCGCCGCGTCGGAACGAATCGGCAGGCGGATGACGAAGCGGCTGCCGCGGCCAACCTCGCTGTCAACCTCAATCTCGCCCTGATGGGCACTCACGATCGCCTTGACGATCGCCAGCCCCAAACCGCTGCCCCCGCTGGCTCGGGACCGGGATTTATCTACCCGGTAAAAGCGCTCAAAAATCCGATCTAGATGTTTGGCGTCGATCCCGCAGCCGTCATCGCTGACCGTCAGCACCAGCCAACTGTCCTGACGCCGCGCCTGCATGCGGATATGCTCCGGCTGACTGTGCGCCAGCGCATTGTTCAATAAATTCGCCAGCGCCTGATGGATTTTCTGTTCATCCAGCCAGAACGTTTCGTGCGTTTGATCCTCCGCCTCCACGATCACACCCTGACTTTTTGCCTGCGGCGCAGCCTCCTTGATCAGACTGTCAAACAGTCCGCTGATCTCACAGGGCGACAGCTCCAGCGCCAGCGTGCTCATGGATAAGCGCGACAGCTTTAACAGATCGGCGACAATCATTTCCAGTCGTTTTGTTTCCTTTTCAATCTGGATATGAAAATCCTGCATCGTCTTGGGATCATCAAAATCATCCCGGTTCAGAATTTCAATCATTCCCTTGATCGCCGCAATCGGTGTTTTCAGCTCATGCGACGCATCGGCAATGAAGCGTTTCTGCATCCGTTCCTTTTCCATCGCCTGCGTAATATCCTGAAACACCAACAGACATCCGGTAAACCGGCCGTTCTCCTGAATCGGCACGGACAGACACTGAAAGTCGACGCTGTTGTAGCACAGATTGCGCACGATCGCATTCTCGCTCAAATACGCTTCCTTCAGAAACAACTGCACCTCGCCGGCGATCCGCTCGTCGCGATATGTGAATTCATCCTCGCCTTCTTCGCTCAGAAATCGGCTGAATCCTTCATTGTATAAAATCAGATGACCATAGGAATCCATCATGGCTAAGGGGGAGGGGATATTCGTCAGGATCGTCATGATCTGCTGCTGCTTCAGCGAAGCATCCTTGGCCGAGCTGCGAACCTGCGTTTTCAACGTCTGTTCTTTCGTCCGCATCGTTTCGCGCAATGTGTCCTGACTGTGCCACAGCAGCGCCATCGCGACCAGTCCCAGCAAGACCAGCGCGCTCCAGGCTTCCAATAAGCCCTGGGCGCAGAACAGCGCCAGACCCGCAACGGTGACGATCAGTAGTAAAGCTTCACTCGTTTTCATGCCTGTCTCCGCCGTTTATGCCTGGACTTCAAGTTTATAGCCGACCCCGCGCAGGGAGGCAATCTTCACGCCGCTGCCCTGCAGCTTATTGCGCAGCTTGAAAATGTGGACGTCAACGATCCGGGTATCCCCGTCGTAATCAAAATCCCAGATCTCGTTGAGGATGTTGTCGCGGGATAAAACGATCTGCGGATTGCGCAGCAGATATTCCAGCAGCTCAAATTCCTTTTTCGTCAGGCTGACCGGCCGGCCGTTGACCGACACTTCCCGGCTTCCCAGATCCATCGTCAGGCCGCCCATTTCCAGCACCCGCCGGCTTGTTTTGACAATCCGTTTGACATGCGCCTGGATCCGCGCCAAAAGCTCGCGCGGGGAAAATGGTTTAGTGATGTAATCGTCGACGCCGGCCTCGAAGGCTTCCAGAATGTCTTCTTCCTCATCCTTCGCCGTCAGCATCATCATGACGCTGTCAATGCCTTTGCCGCGGAACAGCCGCACCAGCTCAATCCCGCTGATTTCCGGCAGCATCCAGTCGATGATCATGATATCAAAGCTTTCGTTCAGCCCCTTTTCCCGGGCGCTGGCGCCGTCCGGGCAGCCGGTGACGTCAAACCCAGCGTTTTTCAAATCGTAGCTGATCAGGTGGCGGATGCTGTCTTCATCCTCAATTAAAAGAATCCGCGGCATGCTCTATTCCCCCTTTGCCCCATAGCGGTCAATGATTTTCTGCACCAGCGGATGCCGCACGACATCGTCGCTGGACAGCTGCAGTACGCCGATTTCCTCAATCCCTTTCAACAGGCCGACGGCGTCCATCAGACCGCTGCGCTGGGATTTCGGCAGATCCACCTGCGTCACATCGCCGGTGATGATCATCCGCGACTGAAAGCCCAGCCGGGTTAAAAACATTTTCATCTGGGCCGGCGTCGTGTTCTGCGCTTCGTCCAGAATAATCACGGCATCATCCAGCGTCCGCCCGCGCATATAAGCCAGCGGCGCGATCTCGATCGTGCCTTTTTCGATCAGCTTCTCTGTCGTTTCCGCGCCCATCAGATCATGCAGCGCGTCATACAGCGGGCGTAAATACGGATCGACTTTTTCCTTCAGATCACCAGGCAGAAATCCCAGGCTCTCCCCCGCTTCCACTGCGGGCCGGGTCAGAATGATCCGGTGAATCTCACCTTTCTTCAGCATACTGACGGCGTAGGCCACGGCTAAATAGGTCTTGCCCGTGCCGGCAGGGCCGACCGCGAAGACGATTGTTTTCTTTTCCATCGCTTCGATGAAGCTGCGTTGACCCTCGGTTTTCGGCGATATCGCCTTGCCGCTATGGGTGCGGGCCAGCACCTTGGACTTCAGATCGCCCAGATCGACCGCCTGCTGCTTGCGCTGCGTGCGGACCAAATATCGAATTTCCTGCTCGCTGATCTGTTGGGAATGCCGGATCATCTTCAGCATTTCCTGCAGAATCTCCGCCACCGCTTCCGGATCCTGGCAGCGGATCGTAAACTGATTGTCGCGGAAGACAATCTCCGCCCCGTACAGTTCGCATAAGCAGTTCAGGTTGCGGTCTTGGTAGCCGATCAAATCAGCCGCTTCCGACGCGCTCAGATGTTCCATTGACAGGACATAGGTCATGGTTTTCCTCCTCGAATTTAAGGTCGTGTCAGATCCTCCAGTAACGTATAGTGGATCTTCATCGTTATTGTACCCGCATTCCTGTCAAAAAGTAAAACATTTTCTTTGATAATTTTTTCATCCTCCTGCAGCTGCTCGGCGATCTGACTGCGGCAGTCCATCAACAGACGAAAAAACGCCAGCGCATCATGCAGCGGGAAATCCGGTGCATCTGACAGCGAGCTTTCCACGGTGTACCAGGTGTAGCCGTAAACCTTGCCCTTGACATAGAGCGGCTGCGGCACCTCAAAGGCGTCTTTCAGTTCATTGTCGATCAACAGATCCCCGGGATGAACGATCTGGTTGATTTTAACCTTTTTCTCCCCATGCTGAACGTCAAAACGCACGACCATGCCTTCCTTCTGCGCATAAATCGGATCGTTGGTCAGCTGCGGAGTTTCAACGTATTCCTTATCCGTAAACTGAAGCTGCAGCCGCGAGCCCGTGCGAATGACCTCAGTCCAGCCCAACCGGTCCTCAAAACTTTCCTTGATCAGAAATTCAATCGTTTCCGCCAGATTCTGATCGGCGGTGAAAAACGGCGCGGCATAGCCGTTCTCCGCCAGCTGCTGCTCGATCTGGCGCTGCAGGGTTGGATCCGTGCCGGTTACGCTGACCTGGACAATGCAATGCGAGTAAAATGTCCACAGCGCGATGGATAACGCGACAGAAAACAACCGCAGCGGCTGCTGGAACTGGTGCAGCAAAAAACCGGTGACGCCGCTGGTCCGCAAACATTCCGCGTCCTGAAACAAACCGGTAATCCGCCGCCGGCTCGTCACCGGCGTCCAGAAAACCAGCCCTTCCGGGGTCTGCTTGAGTTCCATGACCTCGATATCCTGGCGCAGACATTGATTGAGAAAAAACGTCAGCGGTATTTTCAGCCGCCAACAGTCCATGCCAAACAGAAAAGGCAGTCTATTCCGCATCGAACTTCACCCGCCTGATCTGCCCGGAAAGAATGATTTCGTCGGCGCTGAACACCCGGATATGAAGGCCGCTGCCTTCGACGATCATTCTGCCCTGTTTGGACTCGGTGATAATTTGTTCGGGGCTGACGAGGATCAGCCGCTCGAAATCTTCGATCATGGCCTGTTTTTCACTGACTGTGATCATCGCGCACACTCCTTCCTCTGATGTAGGTTATGCGCCAGCACAGGCAAACATGAAAAAAGCGTCCGCAAAGGGACGCTGAGGCGTTATGATCCTGTGAGATCAAAATGACAACGAGACGAAAGCGCGCTAATTCATTGATTCGGGAGTTGTCAGCGGTGACAGGGCGGCCGCCAGTTCTTCGCTGAGCTGTTCCGTCAGAATCAGATTCTCCACATGAACGATCCGAATCCCCAACCGCTGCGCCAGATCGGCCAGAATGAATTCATACAGCCCGTGGTTGACCTGCAGGCGGGCAGGAATCCCGGCGATCAGGATAAATTCACGCAAACCTTCTACCAACGCTGTGCACAAATCTTCCCGTTTGCGGAAACTGAATTCAATATGTGTCTGATGCCGGTTGGAGCACACCAGCACCAACATCCTGAACGCGACCGCGGTGCCGTGTTCCGCTTCCAGCGGATCGATCAGGCTGATGACATCCAGCTGCACGGTTTCCCGCGTATGTTTGAGCTGACTGAGCTTTTCGGCTGCCGCTTCGTCGATCATACAGGCTGGACCTTCGATCCGCACAGCGCCCTCTTTCGGCACTAAACGCCAGCTCTGATCACTTAATCGAGCCGCTTCCACCCATTGTTCATCCGTCGTTTCCGGACCGTTGTACGCTGCCAGGATTTCACTCAGCGCTTCGACGAGCAGCCGGGTTTCCTCAATCCAGCGGGAGGAAGGACGCACCTCCAGCAGACCGCAGTGAATATCGTTGATAAAAACCTGCAGGCCATCCTGCTGAAATAAAGCAACCTCCGCTTCCTCCGCGCAAAACGGCCGCCACATGATCCGCCGCGACGCCTGAACCGCCATGTGGTAGGAATCCTCCTGGGCCAGCGAATTGCCGACCAGCTGATCCCAGTCGTCATCACAGATTTCCAGCACCGTTTCCTCGCTCATCTGTAAAAACGAAGCGCATACCGGCGCGTCAAACAGCGGCAGCTCCAATTTGATGTTCATCATTTCCCATTGCTTATCCCGCCACTGCTGATAAACCTGTGCTAAGGCCCGCTTAAACTGCTGGAGTGCTTGTGTTGAACTTTGCATTGTGACCGTCTCCTCCTTCATTCTGATGCTTTCCTGCATCATCGCGCTGATCGCTTTTTCCGATCCGCTTTGATTTCAGTCTGTTCTTTAATTTACTGCTTTCGGATTTCCCTTTGATCCTTCGCTGGCCGTTACTGAGGATTCAAGGATTCAGCGATCATCCGCCTGTCCTCATTTCAGCCAGAAAAGCTCATCCTACGAAAAAAGAAGCTTGCGCTTCTTTATTTTGAACGTCTAGCCTTTCTTGCAGCCTCCGACTTCAATTTACGACGGACGCCTGGTTTTACATAAAACTCTCTTTTGCGAGCCTCAGCAAGGGTTCCGTTGCGAGAAACCTGACGCTTGAAACGACGTAATGCGTCATCCAATACTTCGTTCTCTTTTAAGACAACTCTTGGCATACTTACCCTCCCTTCTGATGCAAGCAGATATATTATAACCAAACCATCCGAAAAAAGCAACCTTTTCGGAACGATTTGAGGAATGTTTTTCAAGAAAGTGAATTGAAAAAGTAAACGCAGCCTTAAGACTAAAAGGAATTGCATTTACTTTTGCAAAGACGCGGACTGCATTTACTCGTGCAAATGAGTTATAGTCATCTTGTATCTCCCTGT
>NZ_JADNEM010000031.1:0-32834 GCF_015552275.1 Holdemania sp. 1001302B_160321_E10
TTTCTGCATAATAGGAAACCTCCTATCATTAATATTGCGGAAAATCGGAAAAAGCCTCCTAAAATAATTAAAAAAATTAAAAATACTTTTTTGAGTTAATTTTACAATTTCATTATAACTCAAATGCGTCCTTTTATCAATCTGATTTCCCTGTTTTTGCCGTCTGAATTTCCACTCCAATATTCATGAAAATCAAAACTCTTCCCGCCTTGTTTTAGTCTGAAACTTTACAAATTAAGCCAAAAAAAGGCGTTGTGTGTTAAGCACAAACGCCTGCTTATAAATATCAAAAATGAACTAATTCAATATTTCGCACCTGCAGCGCTTCTTTCAGTCTGAGATCGCAAAGTCCGGCCAGTTCCTGAACTCGCTCCAAACTATACGAGCTTTTCTGATAAAGTTCTAAATCGCACCATCCAGGATGAACCATAAACTCCAGTTTTTCGGCATCGGCGTGCTCGTCCAGCATTTTAATGAAATGCTCAGGCGTTGCCTGTTCGCCATGGTAAGAGCTCAGCCACAGGTATTCGCAATGACGCCGCAGCGGAAGGTGATATTCTTTAGCCAGATCCAGCGTCACGGCCAGAATTTCCTCGGTATTGTGTTCCTCGCCGATGCCTCCGACACGGGCCATTGTCAATGTCTGTCCGTCATAGCAGCCCTGATGGCAATCCAGATGCGTCGGCTGACGGCCAAATAACTCCATAAACTTCTCAATCTGGGCCCGAAATTCGGCTTCCACCTCAGCGGGATCGACATAAACTTTATAAAACTGCGTGTTTTTCAGGAAATCACCATGCTGATCCGTCAACGTTTTCGCTCTCGTCAGCGGACGGCCGCAGGTCAGCGTTAAATGAACGCCGGTTCCAAGACCCGGAACTGATCGTAATCGTTGAGCTGCCTGCGCAGCATTCGGCATATTGCACATGACGGTGGTTGAAGTAACGATTCCTTTTTCATATCCTTCGATAATTCCTTCTGTTACGCCGCAGGTATACCCCATGTCATCAGCGTTGACGATAATTTTCATTTTAAGGCACCAAAATGCCAAGGAAGGAACAGAGAATGGCAAGCGCCATAATCATCAGGATCAGCCGTGAAGATTTCATCCCGATCTTGCCTAAAATCCAATAGCACAAAGCGACAACCAGCACTGCGCCGAACTTCGGCATGATCGCATCGAATAATTTAGTTTGCAGATCAAATTCCGTCCCCATGATCGTCAAGGTACCAAATTTGACTTTTACTAAGGAAGCGACCATCGAGCCGACTACCATAATTCCCAAAACGCTGGCAGCCTGCGTAATCTGATTCAATTTTCCACTGAGCGTTGTGACCAGCTTAATGCCTTGCGTATAACCCAGCTGCATCAGATAAGGCCGTAACCCGAACATCACGAAGAATAACCAGATCTCCCACAATACAATTCCAAAATAGCTGCCGTCCAGAGCGGTCGTAACCGCGATTGAACCGAAGATTGTCGCTAAGACGCTGGTAAACAACGTATCTCCGATCCCCGCAAACGGCCCCATTAAGCTGGCTTTAATCCCCGCGACAGTTTCCAGCCCTTCCGCGCCCATTTCTTCTTCGATTGCGATATCCATTCCCAGAATGATATTGGTCAGATTAGGTTCGCAGTTGAAGAACACACTGTGCGTTTCAAAGGCTTTCTTCCGGCCTTCCGGATCATCCTGATATAGCTTGTCAATAACCGGAAGCATCGTCGTCATATAGCCGGCTGTCATCATTTTTTCATAGTTCCAGGCTAATGAACGATTCCATGACCAGCGATAGGATAACCTGCGGATTTCTTTTTTTGTGAACTGCTTACTCATCGACTTCACCCCCTGCATTGGATTTATCGGTCTTTCCCGTCTGATAATAAACAGCGATCGCGGCCGCTGCGCCAAACGTCGCTACGGCCAGCGTCGGCATTCCCGCCCACGCCGTTAACGCAAAGCCCAGGATCAGGAAATGAAGATTAGAGCGAATCGGCAGGTATTTCAATAAGATTGCGAATCCGACAGCCGGGAACATACCCGCGGCGATCGACAGCCCGGAGCTGAGCCATGGCGGCATGATCGCATTTAACATATCGACGAAAGTTGGACCTAAGCACAAGGCGACAAAGACCGGAATCATTCGCGATAAAGACCAGCTTAAAACACCCAAATAATTACTGTATGCGACTTGCCGGGAATTTCCCAGCGCTGCGTATTTATCCGCGCGGTGTTGAAAGAATGTGTTTAAGAAACGTCCGAAAACGTCAATTTGAACCGTCAGCGTCGCGACTGGAATGCCGATCAAAGCGATCGTTGCCGGCACATCCGCCGCCGAAGCTGATAAAGCAACAACGATAATCGCCGTAACCGGGTAATTCGGTATGGAAGCACCGCCGAACATCCCCAAGCCCAAGGCATAGGATTGCAGCGTGCCGCCGACAAGCAGCCCCAATTCTGGTTTTCCAACCACAAGTCCGGTAAAAATTGCCGTCGGGATAATACCGCTGGGCAGCAGATTGAACGTCATCTGATCAACCTGCGATAAGCCTGCCCACAGAGTAAGTAACAAAATCTGGAAGATTGTCATAAGTCTGCCCCTTTCATTATGATGGATTGCTTCTTGTCGTAATACTGAACAGCCCCGATCCTCCTTTCTATTTATTAACGTCCTGTTTTCTCGATGAAGTATTATTCATTAAAAAATGATTACTTTTCCTTACTTCATCAGGTTTGTTATGATTTCATTATAAATAAAATTTGCAGTTATGCAATACATTTTTATAAACTTGTATATATTTTTATTCCATTTTAAAATGCAGTGGTATATAATTTGTTTATCAGATAAGCAGTCAAGTGCTGAGCTCTTCGCCTCAGCAGAAAGGAGAATCGTTCATGACCTTTATCAGCAGTCAGCGCGTCTGGATTGACGAGCAATTTATTCCTGCCACCTTAAAACTGGAAGATGGAAAAATCACAGAAATTCACAATGGCATCCTGGAAAATTCTCAATTCTATGAGAATGCCCGGATTATCCCCGGTTTAATTGATGTGCATACCCACGGTTACGCGGGCGGCGACGCTTCTGACGGAGACCCGGAAACCCTTCGGGTCTGGCAGCGATATTTGCCGCAGGAAGGGGTTACTTCTTTTCTGCCAGGTACAGTAACCCGTTCAGAACCTCGAATTATTCAGGCGCTTCAGGCCATCCGCACCGTCATTGAGGAAAAAAATGAAGACGGCGCTCACATCCCGGGTATTTTCCTGCAGGGTCCCTATACCTCTCACGAATATCCCGGCGCCTATGATAAATACTTGATCCAAAAACCGGAGATTGCACAATTTGACCGTTTCATGGAAGCCTCCGGCGGCCACATTCTCCGCGTGGGCCTCGCTGTGGAAAAAGATGAAGGGCATCAGGTATTAAAACATTGCGCAGAGCTTGGTCTGGAAGTTGCGGTTGGCTTCTCCGGCGTCAGCTATGAGGAAATGATGCAGGCCGTCGAGGAGGGCGCCTCGTCTGTCGTCCATTGCTTCAACAGTATGAATCCGCTGCATCATCGCAAACCGGGATTGCCGGGAGCCGCATTATCCTGCGATGCTTTGTACTCTGAGGTCATCGCCGACGGCATTCACGTCCATCCCTCCGTTATCAATATCATTGGCCGATGCAAAGGCAGTGACCGTCTGGTTGTCATTACTGATTCCTCTCGTTATAAAGGATTAAAACCGGGCTATTATGAGTCCGTCGACCGCAAGGTCACAATCGGAGAAGACGGCGTCGGTCGGCTTTCAGACGGCCGGCTGGCCGGTTCCTGCATCACGATGATTCAGTCGGTCCGCAATCTTCAAACTCTGGGAAAGCTCAGCGAAGCCTGCGCCATCAACGCGGCGACGATCAATCCGGCGCGGATGTTAAAGCTGGACGATCATTTAGGTCTGATCAAAACCGGTTATCAGGCGGATCTTACGGTTTATGACGAGGATTATCAGATTCTTCAGACATTTGTTTCCGGTATTCCCATGTTGAAGCAGGAGGAAATACGATGACCGAGATTACGATGTACGATTATATTCTGGAAGAAAAAGACGTGTTATTGAATATTCTCCAGAAACGAAAAACGATCACCCGTCCATTCTGCACAATGCTTCATGAAAAAAACGTGGATGAGCTTGTTCTGTGCGGATCAGGAACTTCTTATCACGCGGCGCTGGCAGCCCGGCGGGTTATGGAAAATCTGCTTCAGATCCGGGTTCGGGCAGAATTGCCTTCTCTATTTACAACCCAGCAGAAGATCTATTCAAAAAATACGCTGGTTCTGGGAATTTCCCAGGGTGGAAACAGCTACTCTACCGCCGACGCCCTGGAAAAAGCGAAGACACATCAATGCATGACCGCCGGTTTAAGCGAAAATCCCAAAAGTCTGATCTTCCAGCTTTCCGATGTGCATCTGCTTATGGAATGCGGCGCGGAGCTGAGCATCGCCAAAACCAAGGGATATACCGCTACTGTTTTAATTTTATGGCTGCTTGGAATTGAAGGTGCGTTGTGCTTGAACCGGATCAGCCACGCGGAAGTCAATGATCTGCTCACACGGCTGAAAACTGTGATTGTAAATTATGACGCAATTATCCCGGCAGCGACCGCCTGGGTAGATGCAATTCAGGAAGAATTGATTGAAGGCCGGCGAATCCTGGTTTTAGGTTATGGAAATAACTATGCCAATGTTTTAGAAGGCGCGCTGAAAATGTTGGAAACTCTCCGCTTCGGGATTGTCGGCTATGAACTGGAAGAGTTCTGTCATGGGATTTATAATTCCGTTCAGAAAGAGACCCGCCTGATCTATCTGGCCAGTCCGGATCCTTATGAAAAAGACAGACTGGTCCAAATCCATTCTGTGATCCGGGAAACGACTTCCCATCAATTTATCATCGGTCCTGACCAGCACTCGTCGATGACAACGGAAAAAGACTGTCTGCTGCCAATGATTGACGATCCGGACTTTCATGTTCTGGAGTATATCCTGCCGCTGCAGATTATTTCATCACGAATTCCCTACCGGCTGGGCATCAATCCCTTCCTCGCCGCAGATCCGCTTTTCCATAAAAAAGCAGGAAGCAAATTCGTCGCTTCGTAATTGTGCGGAAGAATGATGATTTGCTGGATATTTATGGTAAAATAATTTCAAATAGAGAGTTGAGGGACACCATGGCGAAAAAACAGCTTCAATATCAGAAGATCGAAGATTATATCATAAAACAGATTAAACACGGAAAAGTGCATCGTGGAGATAAGCTTCCTTCTGAAAACGAGCTGTGCGCCCAGTTTAACGTCAGCCGCATGACCGTGAATAAAGCGCTGACTCACCTTTCCGATCAGGAATACATTGAACGAATTCCAGGCAAGGGGAGTTTTGTACGAGGACCGCGGATCGAGCGGAAAATTCCGGAGATGCTTTCCTTTTCTGAAGAACATCGGCGTGCCGGTATTAAAACGGAAGCAAAATTGCTTCATTATTCCGTGATCTGCGCTAAAGAGGTTCCCGAGATCATGGAGAAGCTTGGTCTGAAAGAGAATGATTTTATCCATTATTTTATTCGATTGCGCTTAGGAGATGGCAAGCCGATGGCCGTCAGCTACAATTACATTTCTGTTCTTAAAGTGCCCTATCTGGATATTACCTATCTGGAAAAATCACTTTATCAGTATCTGGAAGAAAAATTAAATTTACAGCTGGCTTATAATGATACGACAATCAGCGTCGTCATGCCAAGCAGGGAAATTCAAAAAGCTCTGGAAATGGCTGAAAAGCGGGACGTAGTCCTGAGCACGCATATTTCCTATCTGACGGACAACACCCCGTTTGAATATACGGAAACCTATTATCATGCGGATCAGTATTCATTCCGCTATCAGTGTTACCGTCAGGAAAAATAAAAAAAGGCCAAAAAAATCGGGAACTTCTTCATTCCCGATTTTTTAATGATTACACTTCAAAGGACTTCAGTCCAGCCAGTCTGTTTCTGTTTTTCGATTTCTCCCTTAATCAATTCCGATAGACCTGCCGCGCGTCGATCAGCTGATTATTGAGCCGGTAGTACACATGCCACGTCCCATCCAGCCCTTCCGCGCTGATCGTCTGAATTAACGTTGAGACATCCGGCGATTTCGGCTGGTTGAAAACCGCCACGCACATTCCCGGCTGGGTGTCCGTCTGTACCGGATAAATCCTCAGCCCTTCCTCATTCGCTAAAATGAGATCAAGATTATCATGTTTATTTAACGTCGCCGTCACCATCAGGCGGTCTTGTTCATGTGTCAGCGTCAGCTTTTCCGCCAGTTTCTCATCAATCGGCCGAGCTTCGCTGAATTTCAGTCTGGCATCCAGATCATCTTCCGTTTGATATGCCGTGACACCCAGACTTCCTAATAATCTTCCGGATTCCAGCGGTGTCATCGTCGTCTTGGAAACGTCGATCATCTCAGCCCGGTAGATATTCGCCGGGATTTTCATCTCAAACTGTTCCTGATCTCCGTCGATCACGGTTACATACGCCTCCATCTGATCGAAAGCTGTCAATGATCCCGGCATATTGTTGATCTTGCCATCCAGCCAGGAAATTCCGCCCGAAGTCACCAGCCACCGGTCATTTCCCAGGAAATCAACGTCGCTGATATAGGGGGAATAATAAGCATATCCCCGCTCCTTGCCATATTCCCTGACCTGCCGGATCGTCTTGCCTTCCAGATCCACCGCATAAACGACCAGCCGGGAATAATTATCCTCCGCTTTGACCGCGTTCTCTTCGGTCTTCGACCGGTACATCCCGTTGTCAAACATCATAATGTGCTGATCGTCCAGCCAGGTCGCGGCATGCTGCGCCCACTGCCATTCAAAGTCCCCGCCTTCCGGCGTCAGAAAATAATCCTGCATTTCTTCCGACCATCCCTCTGGCGAGCCGATGATCGCGATCAATTTCTGAGTGTCGTAGTCGATCACAGCCACAGCGTCCTGATGCCTGCCGGACACCGTCAGCGTATTCTGCGCCGGGTTATAATCGACGCTGTTATTGTGGAACCAGTCCTTTGCCGTCCAGTTCAAGCTCTTTCCCTGATCCTGCGGCAGAATTGTTTTCAAATCAAAGGATTTCACTACGGCCCCAGTTTGCCGATCAATCTCAACGATCACATCCTCCACGGTCGATCCGCTGAAGTCATCGGAAGCGATCAGGAAATTACCGTCAGGCAGCTGATCCAGATCATGATGATACCCGCCCGGCACACTGTATTCCGCGTCGATATGCCCCAGCAAATCCATCGTCAGAAATCCTGTCGTGTAATATGGACTGTCCAGCAGGCGGTTGGTGCTCAGCGTAATCCGGCCGTCTTCCAGTAAATTCAGATCCCATAACATCATCACATTTAAAATCCAGCGGATCTCGCCCTGACTGTCATACCCGGTGGCATAACCGGTGCTGGAAGGGGTTGTAAAGATCAGCTGATTCGGCTGCGGGTTCTGATCGGCAACCGTCACCTCCGCCCTGAAAGCATCCTCCGGCAGCGCCTGACCTTCAATCTCCAGCTCCTTCACCTGATCATCGACGATCAGCTGAACCGTCGTTTTCTGCTGCGGATACAAACCGATGATCGGCAGGCAATGCGCGGTTGATGGTTCATAAGTCCAGCTCAGATCCGCCTGCGCCTGTTTGCCTTTGACAATGACCGTGACCGGTTCCGCGGTTTCGGTATCGAATTGAATCAACGCGCTCAGCGGACTTAATCCATAGGGATTGACGAGAACAACAGGATTGTCCAGAGTTCCGCCCACCGCCTGCGCGGCGATTTGTTCGGTCTGTTGGTTCTGAGTTTCCAACAATGTTTCCTGATAAGCGACGGCGCTCTTCCCGTCTTCGCTGAATGTTCGTTTTTCCGCAGCCGGCGTACAGCCGGCGCATAGCAGCAGCCCGCAGGCCAAGATGAATGATAATCCTTTTCGCATAGTTGTCCTCCTTTTTGATGGTCGCCGCAGAGAATGAGAATGGTTTTCTTGTGAAATGAAGCCAAAGACGTTCTAAATCCTCAGGCATGGCCCCGGCATCTTCAATAAAAAGAAAACCTCTGAGTTTATGATACCACAACTCAGAGGGATTGTTTATTTTGCGGAACACTTTTTTATTTCTTTGCCAGCATGCTTTCGTTCCAGCCTTCCGGAACTTCCAGACCCATCAGCTCGACTGCCGTTGCCGCAACGTTGCTTAAGCCGAACTCGCCGTCTTTCAATTCGACGTCCGCCCCGCGGATGATGAACGGAACCGGATTGAGCGTATGCGAAGTCTTCGGTTTCGCCTTGTCTTCCGGATTCTTCTTCTTTTCTTCCATCTCGTCGGCATTGCCGTGGTCGGCGGTAACGATCATGATCGCCCCGGCTTTATCGCAGGCATCCATCAGCCGCTTCAGGCACAGATCGACGGTTTCCATACCGATGATCGTCGCTTCATAGTTGCCCGTATGCCCTACCATGTCGCCGTTCGGATAATTAACGCGGTAGAAGTCATAGTCGCCGGATTCAATCGCTTTGATCAATTCGTCACTGATTTCCGCGCCCTTCATCCAAGGCCGCTGCTCAAATGGAACGACGTCGGAAGGGATTTCAACCCAGGTTTCCAGCTTTTCATCGAATTTCTCAGAACGGTTGCCATTCCAGAAATACGTGACGTGACCGAATTTCTGCGTTTCCGAGATCGCGTAGGAACGAATGCCTTTCTTTACCAGATATTCAGATAACGTGTTGGTGATGTGCGGCGGGGTAACCAGGAATTTTTCCGGGATGTGCAGATCGCCGTCATACTGAAGCATGCCTGCGTAAACCACCTTCGGGAAGCGCACGCGGTCAAACGCGTCGAAGTTCGCCATTTCAAACGCTTTGGAGATTTCAATCGCACGGTCGCCGCGGAAGTTGAACAGGATCACGCTGTCGCCATCTTCGATTGTACCGACCGGCTGGCCATTTTCTGCGATGACAAAGCCCGGCAGATCCTGATCGGAACAATGCAGCTCATCGCGATAGGTTTCAATCGCTTCCTTGGTCGAAGCAAACTGACGGCCTTCGCCCAGGACATGGATATGCCAGCCCTTTTCGACCATATTCCAGTTGGCTTCGTAACGGTCCATCGTAATGACCATGCGTCCGCCGCCGCTGGCAATCTTCGCATCGAAGGTGCCGTCGCTCAGCTCCGCCAACAGGTTTTCAATTTCTTCAACATAGATTAACGCCGAGGTTTCCGGAACATCGCGGCCGTCCAGCAGGACGTGCAGGCGGACCCGTTCCACGCCTTCCTTCTTCGCTTCGCGGATCATCGCCTTCAGATGATCAATATGCGAATGGACGTTGCCGTCCGACAACAGACCTAAGAAATGCAGCGTGTGACCCTTGGCGTTGGCGATCAGTTCTTTCCAGGTATCCGAAGTATAGATCGCGCCGGTTTCAATCGACTCGTTGACCAGCTTCGCGCCCTGGCTGTAAATCTGGCCGCAGCCTAACGCGTTATGACCGACTTCAGAGTTTCCCATATCGGCGTCGCTCGGCAGACCGACCGCGGTCCCGTGCGCTTTGATTTTCGTATTTGGGCAGGTTGCCATCAAGGCGTCCAGGTTTGGAGTGTAGGCATGCTTGACCGCATTGCCGTTGTCCTTATCGGTTAATCCGACGCCGTCCATGACAACAAGAACTAAAGGTTTTCTGTTCATGATATTTCCTCCTGTTTTCACATCAATAATATACCACGAAGCGGACGCAAAAGCATTAAAATGTCTTGTGATTTCCTGGATTATTCATGATTTCAGCCGGAGCTTCTTTGGTCCTTGCGAAAAAACGGATAGAAAAAGGCAAGGCCCGGTTATTTCCCCGTTCCTTGCCAGCAGCCCCATTTCTGATTGTGACAAAACGCGGCTCAGCGCAGCAGCGGCAGATCGCCCGTCAGCTTGTTGACGCGTTTTTTCGAACCGTAAATTCCGATGCCAAAGTATGTGATCTCTTCTTCGGTTACCGCCGCGGCCTTTTCAATGTATTCCGGATAGTTCTTGCAGCTCTGGGCGACGTCGGAGAAATCGACGACGATCAGGTCGGAGAACTCCGGCTGATACAGCTGTTCACGAATCATTTTCAGCTTCTCCCTGGATACGCTGAGAATCGGAATCGGGATTGCGACGACGCCCCGATGGGAATTTCCGCTTTGATCGACAACATCTTCGCCGACGATCTGCGGCGCCAGCTTGCCTAAGGTGACGCCTAAAATTCCGGCAGTGTTTGCGATTAAGCCCAAGGGCAATTCTGCATTGATCACCATCACGCATTTTTCATTCGAGTGTTCCATAGTTTTCTTCTTTCTCCTTTTCCTGATTGGTATTCTGCGACAGCACCAGGCCGCCCAGCGTTAAAGCCAGCCCCAGGATCACCTTCGCCGTCAGCGGTTCATGAAGAACCAGAGCCGAAGCCACCGCGGTGATCACCGGGACGATATAAATGGTAACGCTGGTCTTCACCGAGCCCAAAATCCCGACTGCCAGATTCCAGGTGACAAAGCACAGCGCGGAAGCGCCCAGCCCTAAAAAGACTAAATTGAACAGGACCTCCGGGCTGAGAATCGTCTGGATCCGGATTGGGAATTGTGTGTAAACTAACGGAAGCATGAAGAGTAAGCCATAAAAAAAGGTTCTTCGCGTCGCTAACAGCACGTTATAGCCCAGCTCGGAAATTCGCCGGCTTAACAAGCAATAGACCGCCCAGATCATCGCGGCGATCACCGCCAGCCCATCGCCTAAAGGATGAAGCTCAACCGCATCCTGATGGAAGCTGATCAACATGATGCCCGCCATCGCGATCACAAAGCCCAGAAAAAACCGCAGGCCCGGCCGTTTCTCTTTTAAGAAAGCACTGCTGAACAGAACGGTGAAGAAGGGTGCGATGGAAATGATCACGCCGACGTTCGATGCCCGGGTTGCGCTCAGCGCCAGATTTTCAAAGCCATAATACAAGGTAACGCCGCACAGTCCAGCCAATGCGAATAAGCCTTCCTGCCGCCCCTCTGTTAACCGCAGCCTTCGCGGAGCGGCCAGCCACAAAGCCAGATAGCCGATGCCAAACCGTAAAAACAGAATTTCCACCGGGGAGAGCGTGTTCAGCAGGACCTTAGTGGAAATGAACGTCGTGCCCCAGATTAAAATTGTCACCAGCGCCGCAGCCTGACCTGACCGCAGCGATTTGTTATTCCTCATCCGTTTTTGCGCTTTCCTGCGGCGGGGTAAAAATCCGCTGATACTGCTTCGGTGTCAGACCGATAAACTCTTTAAAATAATTAGTGAAGTGACTCTGGTCCGCAAATCCCGTCATTCCTGCCGCCTCCACCGGCGCTGCGCCTTGTTCCAACAGTTTCTTTGCCCGATCAATCCGGATGGTCTGCAAATAGCGGTACGGAGACACGCCAATCTGCTGGGTAAAACAGCGCAGCAGATACGACTTGCCAAACCCGGCCCGAGCGGCCAGTTCTTCCAGTGTGATATTCTCCGCAAAGTGTTCCTCAATATATTGGCATAACGCCTGAATCAGCGGATTGGGCTGCGGAATTGGACTTTGATCATAATCCACCGCACACTCCTGCAGCACCTGTTCGATCAGAAAGTAAAAAGCTTCGGCTTTTTTCAGCTTCGGCGCACGGCTTAAGATTGCGTCGTACAAATCCCCGATCAGTGCGGCGATTTCACTTTGCGGCACGACATTCCGCGTAAACCGCGGCAGCTGATCGTGTCCGGTAATTTCCCTGACGGCTTTGCGCATAACGTCCGGATTGATGTTCACTGCCCGGTAATCCAGAATCTCGCCGTTGATCGGCGCGCAGTAATGGTTATCCCGCGGATTGAACAGAATCAGATCCCCGGCACTCACGTCATATTCCTCGCCCCGGCACCACAGATGCCGTTTTCCCCCTTCGATAAAACCAAGGACATAAAATTCATGAAAATGATTGGGAAACTTCTGAACAATCCCGCCCAGATTGTACGCTTCGATTTCCAAATCGCGGTCATAGTAGACATGCCGCTGTTCCTGTGTCGATGGCATGGACTTCCCCCTTTTTTCTTCTGGCTTTATTGTACGCCGTTTCCTTCCTTTTTTCTTGTAGGATCTGACACTTGCGAACAGGAAAAGTTAAGATTAACGCCGCTAACCTCATCCCGCCTCCGCCGAATTCTAAAAGCCAGGAAAAAAGGCGGGCTGTTTTGTTACAGACCGCGCCTTCCATATTTTTCTCTGATTTTCCTTTTTTCTTCTAGAATTCTTCTTCAATTCCTTTGCCTGTCAAGTCAGTCGGAACCGGGATCGGTTTAGAAAGGGAGGTTCATTCGCCGATCCCGGATTGACCGCTTGATCGTTCCCTTCAGGAACCGGATGTCAGCAGTTTCCGGGTTTTCCACTTCCCGCTGCAGTAATAGCCGATACAGATCAGACATGGAATAATCCGCGAACAGGCGACGCCCCACCACAAGCCCTGATAATCCATCTGGAAGAGATTGACGAAGATCAGGCTGAGACCGATCTTGCAGACAACGCCGTCAAGGATACCGATCGCAAATCCCAGCTCGACGAAACCGCAGCCGGTAACCATGGCCTGAAACGCTCCGATCACCGCGGAAACGAAGAAATGCAGGATGAAGATGCGTAAGAAGGTCACGCCCAGATCCAGCACTAGCGGATCCTTAGTAAACAGACCGAAGATCACCTTTGGACAGAACAGGCATAACAGACTGGTCACCGTCGCGCAGACTAACGTGCAGCCCAGCGTATAGATCGTCGTTTTGCCAGCCCTTTCCACCTGATGCGCCCCCAGATTCTGCCCCACCATTGAAGCGGATGCGGTATCGACGCCCTGAACGAAGACTTCCAGGAACTTCTGCAGCTTGTTGCCGATGGAGTTAGTGCTGGAAACGATGACGCCGTAGGAATTGGCCGTCGAATTGACCCACAACATGGAGAACCGGACTAACAGACTGCGCACTACTTGCGGAATACCGAGCTTAATAATAATTTTCATGACTTCGCCATCCAGTTTAAAATAGGACAGCTTGGCTTCAAAATCAAACTTTTCCCGGTTTCTGAGCATGAAAATCAACGCCGCGCCGAACGATCCGATCTGGGCTAGCACGGTCGCGATGGCCGTCCCGGCCGCTTCCATGTGGAAGCCCGCGACCAGTACAAGATCCAGAATGATATTGATCGCCGCCGCTACGATAATGAAAATCAGCGGACGCTTGGATTCACCCATCCCCCGCAAGATTCCGCAGACGGCATAATAACCGAAGATAAACGGAAATCCGATTGCCGTGATCACCATGTAGGCGCTCGCCTGATCCATCGCTTCCTTCGGACAGTTGATCAGATTCAGAATCGGTGTATGAAAGAAAATCGCCACGATTGCCAGCACGATTGAAATGAGAATCATGAAGCTCAGCAACGTACCGACGGTTTTCTTGATCTTCCCCTCTTCCCCAGCCCCGAACAGCTGGGAAATGTAAATCTGCCCCGCTGTGGAAAACCCCATCGCAACCGGCGCAACCAGATCGGCGATCTCGCCGCCGGTATTGACGCCGATCGTTCCCAGCGTGCCGACATACTGACCGATGACCGCCAGATCGACCATCGAATACAGCTGCTGGACCAGATTGGTCAGCACGATCGGAATCGCAAAAATCAACAGGCAGCGCAGAATGGAACCTTCCGTCAGGTTCATTCCGACTTGGCCTTTTTTTATCACTTGTGTCACAAATGAAACACCTCCCATAAACAGGCTTATTTTAACAAGGATCTGTTCGACTAAAATTTCAATAAGTAATTCATCATGACCATGAAATTAGAAATTTTCATCATCCCCTGAAAGGAATCGAAGGGGAGTACGGCATTTTCCTGATTTGATTTCAACGATGTTCGTTTTCAGAACTCATCCATTCGTTAGAAAGTCCGCCGAAATCTGGCGTTTTCATCCGATACTCCTTCCCATTTCAGAACAAGACCATCGCTTCAGGTCCGTAAGCTTCTGGAATTAAAGTGTATTTCATCCGATTTTTAAAATGCTTATAATTTGGATAACAAACAGGATTAAAACAGAAGCTGCAGCGCCGCTGTTTTGCCTGGTTAAAGGAGGAAAAGAAATGCAGATCAGCAGCAGCCGCACCCGCATCACGCCGGAAGGTCCGTTTTTCCCATGTTATCTTCTCGGCCATGCGATCCGAACAGAAAAAGCCACCGGCGTCGCGGACGATCTCTGGGCTACCGCCCTCGTCTTAAAGATCGAAGAAACGACCCTGATCTGGGTCACCGTCGATCTGGCCGGCTTCAGCAAAACCGCCAGCGATCAGCTTCGCGCCGAGCTTTCCCATCAGTATTCCGTGGCGAAAGAAGCGATCACGATCAGCTTCACCCACACCCATTCCGGACCGGAATATGATTCGGTCTCCCCGTTTTTCGGAACGGAAAAAGCCGGGATTCCCGGATATATGGAATTCGTCCAGTCCCAGATTCTCAAAGCAGTTGCCCAATGCTTTGAAAAGGGCTTTGAGGAAGTTCAGGCTTATGCGTCCACCCTCCAGATTGAAGGATGTTACGGCAACCGCAACGGTAAGGACAAGCCGGCGGATAAAAGCCTGACGACGATTGAATTCCGATCTGGCGAGCGGATTGTCGGCGGCATTCTCAGCTTCACCTGCCATCCGACGGTGTTAGGGCCGCAGAATTGTTTTGTCAGCGGCGATCTGGCCGGCAGTCTGGCGCGTTCTCTGCAGCAGCGCTGGGGCGTGTATCCTTTAGTGATGCAGGGCGCGGCCGGCGATATGTCCAACCGGTTATACCGCCAGGGTAACGATTTTCATGAATTGCAGCGAATCAGCGAGGCGATCATGGCGCAATGGGACGCCCATCCGGAGCGAACGTCGCTGAACCTCGCGCCGGTAACGATGCGAACTGGGCGATTCCAACGCACGTTCAGAAAAGATCCGCAGAAGCAGAAAGCCTTGATCGCGGAGGTGGAAAAAAGAATTGCCGAAGCGAAGACCTTCGATGAAAAGAAAGTTTATACCTCCAGTCTGGCGGTTCTTTGCCATCAGACAGGGGAAGAGGAAACGGATTTCGACTTGGAATACACGTTATATAAAATGAATGATTTATTTATCCTGACGATCCCGGCCGAGCTGTTTTCTCGCTTCGGTTTGGAAATGAAACAGGCGATGGCCGCCGTGTGTCCGATCGTCTGGGGATATTCCAATTATTCCGTCGGTTATCTGGTCGACCGCGCCGAATATGGGCGATCATTTGAAAGCGCTGCGGGATCCATCCCGGAAGGCACAACTGAGGAAATCGTCGCTGAAATTCTCAATGAAATCGCGGCCCTGCGCTGATCGCTGCGCCTTCATACCATTATTTCTTACAAAACAGAAATGTTCCGCAATCCTTCAGCTCTGTTGAGAAGCCCTTCGCTGACGCTCCCGATAAGAATTGATTCATAAAATCCCGGTTATAAAAAATAATTGCCCCTGATCGGCAGAGTTACGAT
This sequence comes from Holdemania sp. 1001302B_160321_E10, assembly GCF_015552275.1. Lineage (NCBI taxonomy): Bacteria > Bacillati > Bacillota > Erysipelotrichia > Erysipelotrichales > Erysipelotrichaceae > Holdemania > Holdemania sp. 1001302B_160321_E10. The sequence goes on from NZ_JADNEM010000031.1 coordinate 15,597, forward strand.
TGACCGGCGAAGTCATCATCAGAGTTCCAATCAGAAAAACCAACGGAGATCTCCGTTAGTTCAAGGAGGAAAAAAAATCATGTTAGAAGTCGCAAAAAGTTCCCGCGCCATCACCCCTGCCGGCTCTGTGCCAATCGCCGGCCACGCAATGCGGACGGAAAGTTCCACCGGCGTCCACGATGAATTGGAAGTTCATGTCCTGCTTCTCAATCTTGAAGATACAAAATGTTGCTTCATCAATGCCGATGTGATCGGCGTCGGCTTTGACTTTGCCCGCCGTGTTCAGGCGACCGTCCATGAATTATTGGGTATTGATCCGGCCCTGACCATCTTCAGCGTCACCCATACCCACACTGGGCCTTATTTCGGACTTTCCGCAATGACGGGAACCAAAACCGAAGCGGAAGCTCAATATGAAGACGAAGTGCTGGATAAAACGATTGAAGCGGTGCTGGACGCCGCGAAACACTTCGTGCCCTTTAGCGATGTCGTCGTGCGTCAGGGTGAAGTTAAAGGATTCTATGGCAACCGCAACGGGTTGGATAAACCGGGCGACGAAGTCATCACCGTTCTGGAATTCCGCGATGAAAACGGCAAGACCGTCGCGGCCTTCGTCAACATGTCGTGCCACTCCACCATCATGAATCCGCTGGAAACCCGATTAAGCGCCGATATGCTGGGGAATGTCCGGCGGGAATTAGCGCCGTATCTGGGCGTCGTTCCGCTCATGAGCAACGGCAATGCGGGCGATCTGTCCAACCGGCTGTACCGGCATGGCAATGATTTTAACGAACTGAAGCGCGTGACCTCCGGGATTGCGGCGCATATCGCTGGTTTCCATGACGGCGCCTCCCTGTGCCTGACGCCGGTTCGATACCATGAAGTCGGCTTTGAAGTCGACTATGATACTGATAAAGAAGCGCTGACGGAGGCGCTGGCAAAGCTTGAGCGGCAGCTTTCTTTCGCCACGGAATTCGACGCCCGCAAATGGCTGCTTTCGGAAATTTCCGGTACCCGGCGCAAGTTGGCTCAGGATCATGTGCACGTCTGCCTCAACAGTACAATCCTGCGGTTAGGTGATCTGGAGCTGGTGATCGTTCCCTGTGAGCTGGCCAGCGCCTTCGGCCGTCAGATCAAGCGCAGCTCCAACGCCAAACTCTGCTTAGTCTGGGGTTACGCCAATGGCTGCAGCACCTATGTCGTTGAAGCGAGCGAGTTTAACGGTGGTCACGACGGCATCTCCACCCGACTTCTGCGCGGACAGGCCGAGGAATACGTCGCCAGACTGATCCAGAATCTGTTCTGATTTCTTTTTCCCTGACGCTTCCTGACAATCAAGTTCTGAAAGGATCCCATCCCGGTGTCCTTCCGGAACTTTTTTGTTCTGGATCTTGCCGTTCTCGTTGATCCCGATTCCATTCCTGCGCCTTTTTAGTGTCTTTGTAAGTCTCTTTGTAAGTCTCTTTGTAAGTCTCTTTGTAAGTCTCTTTGTAAGTCTCTTTGTAAGTCTCTTTGTAAGTCTCTTCCAAAGACTAGCCCGTTTGATCGCCGCCGTCATCCTTTTTGAAACACTGCTGGAGGGATTTCCCCTTGTTCTTCTGACCCTGTTATCCATGAAACCGAATCGACCGCGCAGTGCTGCCGTGAACTTGTTTCTGCCGCAAAATCGCAGTCTTCCGCCTTTGCAGCTTCTTGCGGCTTGCGATGAACGGATATCGCATGGATATCCCGATACGCTCACCCTCAGATTTTCATGGCCTCTGAACATCCATGACAAAGTGCGTTGACTGACTTTCCCGACAACTTCGACAAAAAGGAACGATATCCCGCTTCCCCCTTTTCAGGGAAACGACACATTCCGCCATCCGTTTTCCCGCAAATTGCCGCTTGATCAGTCCAAGATCACAACGGTGCGGAAATTTTCTGTCCGAATGGAAATGTTTTCCATTATTTGGCATCAGACGCTTAAAAACAAGCTTGGAAAAGGCTAAATCCTAGTGGAACTTGATATCCTATAATTAGAAAATGTAAGCGTTTATAATTAACCTATCAGATAAATATGCATATTTGATTGATACGAAAGGAGATTATTTATGAACGAATATCTGCAGAGCAGCGGTATTGTAGACGTCCGTGTCGACGACCGGATGGTTCACGGTATCGTCGCTACCATGTGGATTCCAGAGAATCACTGCACCCGGGTCATGGTTGTGAATGAAGATGCTTCCAACAATCAGGTGATTCGCAGCACGCTGAAAATGTCCGTGCCGGCCGGCGTCAGCCTGTCGGTCTTAGCTCCGGAAAAAGCCGCGGGCAACATTAAAAACGGCAATTATGCCGATCAGCGCGTGTTTATTGTCGGCCGTGAAATTCAGGATGTTTACGCCTTATATAAGGCCGGCGTCCAATTTGCCCGGGTCAATCTCGGCAACGTCACCCAGAATACCGGGGAAACATTGATCCTTGACAAAACCGTGCGGGTCAACGCCGAAGAAAAAGCGATGCTTCGCGAAATGCGCGACGCCGGAATTCAGATCACCTGTCAATTCCGCACCGACGATCCGGTAAAAGTCTGCAAGGAAGTTCTGGACTCTTAGCTTCAATTTATCTCGGTTTCATTTACAACTCAATCAATAAACTGGATTAAGAAAGGATGAGAGAAATGTTTACTCCAATTCAAATCATTCTGGTCTGCGCGTGGATGTGGGGATTCACCGTGATCGGAATGAGCGTTCAGCTTTTCAGCTACGGCGTGGCGGTTCTGCATGGCTTCGTTACCGGCTTGATCATGGGCGACGTCGCGACCGGCCTGACCGTCGGCGGCACGTTATGCTTAATGGGTCTGGGGGTCGGCGGTTACGGCGGATCCTCCGTTCCGGATTACGCGATGGGCACGGTCGTCGGTACCGTCTTCGCGATTGCGACCGGCGGCGGGGTCGAAGCAGGCCTGGCGACGGGAATTCCGGTTGCGACCTTAGGCACGCAGTTTGATATCCTTGCGAAAATGTGCGGTTCCTTCTTCATTCACAAACAGATGGACTGCGTTGAAAAACACCAGTTCGATAAAATGGGCATCTGGGCGCACGGCTGGAATATTTTCCGCGCTACGCTCTACACGCTGCCGATCTTACTGGTTATGACCGTCGGCTCCGGGATTATTACCACCCTGTTGGCGAACATGCCAGTCTGGCTGACCAAGGGCCTGAATACCGCTGCCGGGATGCTTCCGGCCGTGGGCTTCGCGATCCTGATGAAATATCTGCCGATCCGCGAATACGGCGTCTTTATGATCTTCGGCTTCGCCGCCGCTTCCTATCTGGGATTGTCGATGGTCGCGATTTCAATGTTCGCGTTCGTCGCCGCCTACATGGTCTATAAAGGCTTGGAAAAGGGCAATACCGCCGCAGCGGCCGGAAACGGAGGGAACTACGATGAGTAACGTATTAACCAAAAAAGATCTCCGGCGCTGCTTAAACCGTTATATCTTCACGCGTCAGTCGCCGTTTAACTATGAAACGATGCAGTCGGGCGGCTGGGTCTACTCGATCCATCCGGCCATGGAAAAGATTTATGACGGCGACGCCGATCTGTTAGCAGAAAAGTACAAGGATCATTTCAAATTCTATAATACACATCCATGGATGGGCAACATCATCCTCGGCGCATGCATCGCAATCGAATCCACGAAGGATCCGGACGCAACCAAACAGGCCGTCGAAATGCGGACCGCGCTGATGGGACCGCTGGCCGGCATCGGCGATGCGATCATCTGGATCATGTTTATGACGATCCTGGGCGCGATTGCCGCGTATATGGCGTTGGAAGGCAGCATTGTCGGCTGGGTCATCGCCGAAGTGATTCAGCTGGTCATCTGGTTTGCCTTCTACAAATTGTTCTTCGTCGCCTATGAACAAGGCGTTACCTTCGTCACCACCCGCAGCGCGCAGCTGCAGCACATCACGGAAGCGGCGTCTGTACTCGGCCTGTCCGTTGTCGGCGCGCTGGTCGCTTCGACCGTCAACGTCAAATTCGGCATTACGATGAGCTATGGCGAAGTCGTCCAGCCGGTCAACGATCTGTTGGATTCGATCATTCCGCATTTCGGCAACGTGGTCACCGTCGCCCTGATCTACTGGGGGTTAGGCCGCAAGAGCATGACGTCCGGCAAGATGATCGTCATCGTGCTGGTGGCCGCCATCGTTCTTTCGGCGATCGGCATTCTTGCCTGAGCCGCAAAATCAGGATGAACAGGAAGCACGCAGGACTCTTGCGTGCTTCCTTTCTTAAAGGAGAACCCGATGATTCGATTAAAAGAAAACGTTGCACAATTTATGGACGAATTCGTCCAGAAGCATGACCGCTTTGAACGCCTGATCGGCCAGGGGCGATTTGAAGAGGTGAACCCGGAGCTGCTGCAAATGATGGAACGGGTGCTGCCCGGCTTTGCATTCCGATTGTTCCAACCGCAGAACAGCCGGGAAATTCATCTGGAACTGACAACGACGCTGGATCCGGTGCGCAGGATTCTGGCCTATTATTTTTGTTCCCGGCTGCCTGACAGTCTGAAATCCCGCTGGTGTTTCGACGCCAGCCACCCGGCGCTCAAAGGCAATTTCACATACAACGGCCGGACCTGGAGACCAGAAGAAATTCAGGTTATCCCCACGCTGGACAACAAGCGTCACCGGCTGAACCTCAAAGTCGAAAAACATCCGAAATTTAAAGACCTCCGTGAGGAAGACTGCTTCATGATATTATATATGATGCTTTCTGACGCGTTGGGGGAAATTGCGGTCGAAGCTTATCTTGGCTCCCTTCAGTTTCTGAACGGGGTCGGGAAGCTGACAAGCCGGGGGAAAAAACGGGTGTCGCTGCTCGAATTGGAAGCCGTGCTGCATGAAGAATGGGAAAAACGTGGCTGGATTGATCCTCGCGATATCGTCTTTATCGCTGAGAATTACACCCGCCGGACAAAGAAGCTGCAGCTGCGGCAGGATATCATCGAAGGCATCAGCTTCTGCCTGCCGCTGTTAAACGAAGAAGGCGAAGCGACTGAAAAACAAGAATCAACAAACCTTGTCCGGGCGTGTCAGGCAGGCTATTGCAGCGTTGTCGTCAACGAGGCGCCTGCGCTGGCGAAAAAGGAAAAGATCGCGCATCGGGAACAGGTGGAAAAAGAAGTCAGCCGGATATTGAGCGAGGGACAAAGCGGGATGTTGATCAACGCCGCGCTGGGCAACGCGCATAGTTACGTTGATTTTCTGGTCTATGATCCCCCGGCCCTGGATGCCATAAAGACCTGGGCCGCGGCGCATGCGCAGCTGGAAGTCCTTGAACTGGATTGATTGAACAACAGGAGGTGAACGGATGAAGGAAAAACTGCTTCCGATTCAAATACAGCTGCTCGACCGGCTGAACCGGACTAAGGAACCCGTCAGTTCCCAATTTCTTGCCAACAGTCTGGGCGTTTCCAGCAAGACAATCCGTAAAAACCTCAGCCAGCTGAATCTTGCGCTGAGCGATCAGGGTGCGGCGATCGCCTCCAAAACGGGCAGCGGGTACTGGCTGATCATTGAAGATCGGGAACGCTTCGAGCAGTTTATGCAGAACACATCCGTTCGCCCTTCGCAGCATATCCTCAATCCGATTCAGGTTGACCGCGCGCATTTCATTATCCGCACGCTGCTCTGCCGGCAGGATTACACCCGCATTGAGGAGCTGGAAGATCTGCTTTTCATGAACCTGACCAGTGTCAAACAGATTCTGAACCGGGCTCGTGAAATTCTGAAGCTGTTCGATTTAAAGATCGTTTCCAAAAGCCGCCACGGAATGAAAATCAGCGGCCGGGAACATGATCTCCGGCTGTGCCTGAATTATGAATACGGCAATTATTCCACGACCTCACTGCACCTGGCCCAACCGGAAGAATATGGCCGGCTTTACCGATTTGATCCGCAGATTCAGCAGCGGATTGAGCGGATCATCCGGTCGCTGCAGGAAATGTTCATCAGCTACAACCTGTCGGTCTCCAGTCTGGCTTCCCTGAGCCGGCTGATTCTGATCTCCGCCGTCCGCAGCAAGAACGGTCATCCGCTGGACTATCCCGAATCGACCATTATCCGGTTCACGAACCGGAATTCGTATTACGTCGCCAAGCTGGTGCTGAACCAGTGCGCCGAATTACTTCAATGCACCTTTATCCGCGAAGATATCATTTTACTGGCAATCGGTTTCGTCGGTTTCCGGATCGCGCTGAGTCCGGACGAAATGTTTCGCGACGGGTTTCTGGAAAGCAAGGATATCGCATTCGATCTCGTTCAGCATCTGGCGCAGACCAATCAGTTCAGCTCGATTAACAAGGATATCAAACTGGTCGACGACATCGCGCTGCACCTTGACGGTTTGTTTACCCGTTCCCGCTATCATCTGCGCACGACGCAGTTTGCCAGCGAGGTGCAGGTGGAAAGCTCGCTGATGTCGCGGAAAATGGCGATGCAGGCGATGGTGTATCTGCATGAGAAATATGAAATCGAAATCAGCGCGGAGGAAATCACGCGGCTGGCGCTGGTAATCCACCCGGTCTTCGGCCGCTTCCCATGGAAGTTTAAAAAGATCCGCGCCTGCTGCGTATCCAACATCGACAAAAGCGTCGGCCGCGGAATCGCGGAACGATTGATGCGCAATTTCGGCCGGTTCATGGAACAGATCGACGTTTTGGAATTGTATGAATTAAAAGACGCTGACTTAAGCCTGTATGAATTGTTATTTACCTCGTACAACCCTGAAGAATTAACGTTTCTTCCCAAGTCGCTGACGGTTTTCCAGCTGGATCTGTTCTTTGATGAAAGCACCAAGCGCAAGATCCGTTCCTTATTCGTCAACGGCAATCATCACAGCAATTTCAAGATTCGCAGTGATCTGCGGCCGGAGTTGATCTTTACCGGGGTAGAGGCGGCCAGCGAGGACGCCTGTCTGAAAAGAATCAGTGAATCGCTGAAGCCGGTTCTGTTGGACAGCCCTCAGGCGTTAGAAGAGGACTTGCGTACCTGCGAGGAAATCATGGCGTCACAGCCACGGGATAACGTCGTCATTCTCAGCGGCCTGCATTCTCACACCGCCAACGTCATCATCGGCGTCTTTGTCCTGAAACGGCCGATCCCTTGGAATCACAGCCTGCATAAAGCGCAGATCATCGTGTATTGGGATCGCGGACAGGTCGCGAAGGATGCGGAACGGTTTGAAAATGAATACGTGCCGCATCTGTTGGAAACGGTGTTTCACGACCGGCTTGTGATCGACGAACTGGTTAAAAATCCGGATTATGAGCATCTGATGGATGTAATTCTGGAATATCATTTCGCGGTGCTGACGCTGGGAAGCAGCTTCCGGTAAATGATTTCCATTCATTTCCGATCATCGGTCTTCATCGGATCCAGACCCCAAACCGGCATCGGCGAGCTGCGGCTGCGCGGCCTTGCGGGCTTCAGCTCACAAAACTGAAAAAATGAAAGAAAGAAGGAAGAATGATGCGTAAAATTGTACTCTTAAGTCACGGCGGGATGGCGAAGGGCCTCCTGAACACCTTAAGTATTTTCACAGCCAATATCGACCAGATCACAGCGATCAGTGCTTATGTTGACGATTGTGATCCCAAAGCGGAACTGGAATCGTTCTGGGCAAGTGTTAACGATGACGATCAGGTCATCCTGTGCACCGATATTCTGGGCGGCAGCGTCAATCAGCTGGCTCTGCCCTACCTTTCCCGGCCGAACACTTATCTGTTTACCGGAATGAATTTTCCCATGTTGCTGCAGCTGACCTGCCTGGATGAAAATGCAACGGAGGCTGAGATCAAAGCGCTGGCCGACGTCGGCAGAGAAGCGGTCGTCTGCATGAATGATTATCAGTTCCCGCAGTTTGACGACGAAGACGAATAAGCTGCATACTGAAGCGGAAACGGCGACGGATAAGCGGAAATCTCAACTTCCGTTCAGGCCCGATTTCAGAGTAAAATAAGAAGCAAAGAGAAAAAAAACAGGGGGGGGAGAAGGAGCGATTATGATTAAATGGATTGTCAGCGATCTTGACGGCACATTATTTGAAGGGCATGGAGAAACGGTCTTTGATTTATGTCCGGCCAATGAAGCGGCGCTGAAAGCACTTCAGCGTCAGGGGATCGAGTTTTGCGTTGCCAGCGGACGGATGATCGGCTACGGTATTCATTTGTTAGAAAAATATGGGTTTCGCGCCATCCGGGCCGCGGGATTTAACGGCGCCGTTTGTTATGATCAGGGACAGTTCGTCGTCACTGATCCGCTGCAGGTCCGCCAGCTTCGCGAAATCGTCGCCATCCTTGACGGCGAGTTTCCGCAATGGACTATGATTCAGGTTCAGGGCATGAATTCCGAACGGATCTTTGCGGATCCTCTTCATCCAACGGCGCAGCGTTACCGAAAGGAATGCGCTGAGCTTGGAATCGGTCAGGTCATGGATTTTACACTGGATGAGTTCCTCAACGATGACCGCGGGATTCTCGCCGGCAAGCTGTCGCTGACGCTGCCTTCGCCGGAAGTCTGTCTTGCGGCCCTTCTGCGGCTGCGTGAACGGCTGCAGGGACAATGCTTTGTCACTCAGAGCGGAAAACAGCTTCTGGAAATTGGAAACGGAGCGGCGCATAAAGGTGTCTTTATCGACTATCTGAAGACCGCATATAAGCTGAAAGCGGAGGAAATCGCGGTGATCGGCGACGCTCAGAACGATGCGGAAATGTTTGCCGGGGCGGGACATACCTTCGCGATGCAAAGCGGCAGTCCCAAGCTGCAGCGCATCGCCGGGCACATCGTAGAATCCGCAGCGGATGCGATCAACTGGTGTCTTGATTATAATGCAAAGCATGCCTGAACTGAATTCGTAAAGCGCAAAGCCATAAACGGCGGCGCTTTTTTTATGGGATCCGGATAAGCGTTCATGTTTGGGTTTCTGCTAAAACATCCGGAAACTGATTTCCACTGAACTCAATTTTAAAACGTTCCTTTTGCTTTTCCGACTCAACAATGAGCTGAGCTTTGAACTAGAAAAGACCTCCGGAACACTGAGCGCTTCGCCGCATTCTTTTCCATAAAAAACAGCGAATGAATTGATTCGCTGCAGTCCGTCAGCTTCAAATTGATTATGTTTTTGAAACCAACGTATTGAGAAGGATGAAATCCGGGCAAAGCTTTTATTCATAGAGCTTTCCCATATAGAGAATTTTAGCCAAAACCTGAAAATCCACTTCCGCCCAGACTATATTCTTGGTGGGACTGGCTGAATCGTCTTCTATCCAGCTTGCCATTTGTTGCAAATAGTCAGGGATTGTCGTATTTTCCCATGCTTCAAGATGTTGTTGATAATCTAAAGACAGGTCTTCAAGAAATTGAATGAAAGCTTCTTTTCCTGAGATCTTGTTAATTTTCTCAACCCATCCGGATTCTTCTTCAGTCTTCATCGAATTCCATTCCTTTCTATGCCGTAGTGTAGCAGTTACCTTGCTTTTAGAGAGCCCGGTTCTCTTTTCTGAGGTTTGCTTACCCACGCTTCATATTTTTTTCAAACTTTGTGATATAAGCCGATTTAATTCTTCCGAAGAGATACCATAACATCGAAGAACATCGTTAAAATCCATCAAAACCTCGGCAAGTTCTTCAATCAGATCTTTTCTTCATCCTTTCATTCTGACTGGCCGCTTACCCAAATAATTCCTTACGCAGATTTTCGCAGTCGCGAGCTATTTCCTTCATTTCTTCCTCTGGAACCATTTCATAGAGATCATGAGCCAGCGGGTCCTTCGACAAATCAGCCAGTGTTTTGTTCATACAAGCTTTTTCCTTGGAAGTGGAAATAATTCGAATTGTACAGTCATCCGCATTGTTTTGAATTAGCCCTAAAGGCACATTGCCATTAACCTGACACTCCAACAAAAGAGCGGCCAGATCGGTTATAAGGCTGATCGAAAAATCAAATTCATGTTCCAGACCGTCTTCGTCTTTCAATTCAAGCGGCCATTCCGTAATTTGGAAGTTCCAATTCAGCTAATCCAGACCTGTATCCGCCAAGATTTCACTTAATGAAATTTCATCTTTCTGCTTTCCAATGAGATAATCCAGCAAAGTCAAACTGTCGTCTGTGCCGCCGATATAATTGCCCCATACTTTTCGACAGCCTTTTCATCTGCCTCTTTTCCATTTATATTTCAATTCCCAGATGCAGGGCTGGTCCAACTGAACCGAAATCATCTGCCTTTGCGAATATCAAGCAAATGAAATATATCGGCATACATTTTTGATTTCTCCTCTAAATCGATCATCAGCCATTTTTGTCCATTCCCCATTTGCGTCTGATAATAAAGCTCTCTTAATTCTGCGGTACATTCTTCCAGAACAGCCTCAACCGCTTCTTTCTCTTTTTGTCCAATAACGATTAAAACGGAAAAATATCCTTTTTCAGGATAGATCGTACATAGATTCTTTCCCGCCTTTCTCCACTTAACATTCCAACCGAATTTCCAACTGCAGGAACTAAATTCTATTTTTTCTTTGCCCTTATATCTGTTTTTAATGTCTTCGCAAAATTGAATAAATAGGGGATTCTTGACGTACTCTCCAATTTCTTCCAAAGTTGGACAAGCGGTTCTGTCCCGGATATCAATCATCAGCTGTTTCTCCCATGCCCAGATTCTTCATCTAAACTTATTATAACTTCCTTGATCTCCCTGCACAATCCGTTATTTAGCGCTTTAAGCACAGCCTCGAAAATCATTTTCCTCACTTGGACCTATGATTTTTGTTTTATTTTAAGTCCCTGCTTTCTTCCTGACTTTCCTCTGCCAAACTCATCCGGAATGTGTTATAGTAACATGCCTCGGGGAAAACAATGTTATAACAATCAGAAGATAAAATCTTACAACACCTCTTCTTTTGCGGCAATGATGCCAGCGGTGAGTGAAAGGAAGTAAGATCTGCAATGTTTCTTCGATGGGCGCAGTAAAATTTTACGGCGTTGTTTGTAAAAAGACTATTTTGCTTCATTGTCTAAATGGCTTAGATCCATCCTTGTCAGACTTTACAGCAGCAGGATCAAATTGAAGTTTGAGAAAAAGCGCAGCGCTCCGGACATGAATCCATTTGCGATATGCCTCGTCATTTTTATTTTGCAGAGCCTGCAGCTGTTCAAAAATTCACTTCCTGATCCCTGCGTTCTTGGAAATACGATCAGGAGAATCGGAAACAAACGAAACCACGAAACGGCCATAATAACCCGTCTGCTCACCATGCACATGCAATAATCCTGAAAATCCTTTATAATGAAGTTCAGGAGAAATAATGATGCTAAACGAACTTGGAAAAACACTTTTGCAGCAAATCGCGGCCTGTCATGATTACATCAGCAGCGAAGAACTCAGTAAAATATGCAACGTTTCGATCAACACGATCCGCAAGGAAATTGATTTGATCAACGATTATCTCCGCGGACATGGCTGCTTCATCGACACCAAGATTGCCTCCGGTTATTGTTTAACGATGGTCCGGCCGGAACAGGCACAGCCATTTTTAGCGCAGATCCTGAAAGAATTCCGCCAGTTTCGCTACTTGAACTACTCTGAATTTTCTACCGCATATACGATTGCGATGAAGCTGTTAACAGCTTCATCCTATACGACGATTGACTCACTGATGAACAGTTTATATTGTTCCAAAAGCACCGTGCTGCGCACGCTGGATTCGACACAGCTGATCCTCGATCAATTCCATCTCGACTTGAAAAACAAACGCAATTACGGGTTATATATTGAAGGTACCGAATGGTCGAAACGAATCTGCCTGATTTTTATGCATAAGGTCTTCGTTCATGAAAATCCGCAGCTTGTCCGCACCAGTATTTTCAACGCGCTGTTTCTCAATCATACCGACTATCCCACGGCAGTCCGCGATTGCGTGCTGCGTTATTTCAGCGCTCAACAGGCGATCACCATTCCAAACATCCACTTTATCAAACTGGCGCAGTATCTTCTGCTTGCCAGAACCCGCTCCCCTTTCAGCAAAGATCTTCACTTGACCCCCTCCCAGATCCAGCGGCTGCATTCGCTGCCGGTTTATCCAGCTGCCCAGGCAATCTACGCTCAGCTTCCAGTTTATTTTCAGGAAGGCGTAAGCGAAACTGACATTTTATCTTTTGCCGCGCTGATCGCCTGTTGTATGACGATAAGACAGCCGGATTGGATTCCTGACGCAGACCGGCACGCAATTCAGGAGGAAGTCCAGGAGGTTGTCGATTTTATTGCCAAATATTACGAAGTCGACGGCATATTCGACACGATTTTTTATCGGGATTTTGCCTGTTATCTGTACGGCTTGAATTTGAAAAAAGAGTTTGATTTCACTTCCGATTCCGAGAAGCTTCCCGGTTCGACAAAAATCGGCCTGTTATCCGCGGATATCAGCTCGCTGTTCGCTTTGTTTTACAAGGTGAAACACGGCGTGTATCTGCAGGAGGTCGATTTAGTGGATGCCTATTACATCTTCAATTCCGCGCTATTTAAAAATAACACTTATTATAACAAAATGAAATTTGCGGTCGTTTCCCGGCATGGTCGGTATTACAGCGAAAATCTGTCCGATCGAATACGCATGCAGTATGGGCGCTATATCCAATCCATTGACGTGTTGGAATATACGGAATTGTTCAATCATGAGCTTGACGCTTATGACGCGCTGCTTACAGACGTCAACAGACACATCCTGCCGGAGAATTACGCCGGAGCCTTGATCGACTGCAACCTGAATCACATCCAGTCGGATCTCAATTCTCTTTCCACATTTCTGATTCAGCGCTTCAACGCGAAAGCGCGGACCTTGTTCCGTGAAAAGAACTTCCACAAATGCAGCTTCACCTCGCAGATGCAGGTCTATGACGCAATCTACAAGCTGTATCAGAATGAAATAGGCGATTATGAACATTTCATCCATGATTTAAAGATGCGCAGCAGCTTCATCAGCTATGAGAAGGAAAAGAATATCATCCTGATCACGCCGCTGGCGCTGCGGATCGCGCAGCCGGTCTTCGAGGTGTTCGTCAACAAGAAGCCGATGCTGTGGGAACGGGCGAAAGCGAGCGTCTACATCTTTTATCAACAGGGCAATGGAAGCAAAGAGAACGTTCAGATCATTTCCTACCTGCTGAAGCAGTTCATCCATCAGAACGAGCTGTTTATCAACACTCTGTATGACCGCTCCTATAAGGATGTCGTCGGGATTTTCCATGTGCTTTAAAAAAGGCTGTCACGGGTTGGAATTTGCGTGACAGCCTTTGGTTTTTTAGAGGATGCCGAAGAAAGCGAGCACGACGCAGGCGCCCATGATCATGAAGATCAATTTCGTCGGCGACCAGCCCTTCTGGACCTGGGAGAAGCTCCAGCCCCACAATAACAGGGAGAGCAGGCCCGGCATAATCGAGTCCAGCATGCCCTGGAAGTCGATCGTCGCACCGCCGATCACCGGCTGCAGCGCAATTTTGATCGAAACGTTCTGCGCGATCAGCGCGCCGACCATGATCGCACCCAGGATGCCCGCTGCTTCCGTAATTAACGGAACGATGCCGCGTTCAAAGGCTTCCGTGATCAGGCTGGTGCCGTAGCGGTAGCCGGCCGTTAAGAAGATATATTTGTAGACCAGCAGCAGGCAGCCGTACAACAGGACGAACAGAATGACGCCCAGCAGACTGCCGTTGGCGGATAATCCAATACACAGACCGGCGATGATGACGCGGTAGCAGTTGAAGAAGAAGCTGTCGCCGATGCCGGCAGTCGGTCCCATCAGGGACGCTTTCAGCGTGGAAATGGTTTCCGTAATATCGTCTTCCGGATGTTCAGCCTGCTGCTTTTCCATCGCCAGCGCGATGCCGACCAACAAACCCAAGAATACCTGATGGGTATTGAAGAATTCGCCGGCGTGGCGGTAGAAAGCCTTACGGCGGTCTTCGGGATCGTCATAGAACATTTCCAATCCCGGCGCCATCGCCATCGCGAAGCACTTGGACTGCTGGGAAACCTTACTGCTTGCCATATTGGTGCCTAAGGAGAAGTAGAACGATTTATTCAACATTTTCCGTTCTTCCGGAGTCAGTTTCGGCGCCTTATTCATAGAAATCATCCCCTTCCTGAGCATTCGTGCCAATCGCCGCGGCAGAGCGGCTCTGCGCTAATTTATAGCTGTTCTGGAAATGCGCGAAGGCAATGACGATGCCGATCAACGCCAGCGGCAGCGTGCCCAGCGCCAGATATTTGACGGCGACAAAACCGAGAATGACATACATGACGGTTGTTGTTCCATTCCAGATCGCCTGCGTCGTCAAGCATAAGCCGACGACTACCAGCATGTTCGCGGAAGCGTTGAGACCATTGATGATAAAGGCCGGGCAGATCGAGATAAACGTCTGCAAACCCGCTTCGCCGCCCAACGCGACCAAGAAGACGACGATCGTGTTCAGCAGCTGAGAAACGAAGATGACCTGCATCCACATGGCGATGCGGAATTTCTTAACATTGCCGGTTTCCGCAATTTTCATAAACCACGGATGTAGCGCTAAGGCAATGGCCTGCGTGAACGGCTTCACGGCGTTGATCAGCGTGCCGACGGTAACAGCCAGCGCCAAGCCGACGCCCTGATCCGCACCGGACAGAACAACAAAGCCGACAGCCAGAACGGAAGCGGCCTGATAGTTGGACGGTGCTTCGCCGCCAATGGCGGAGACGCCCATGTAAACAGCTTCCAGTTCAGCGCCAATGATGACGCCGGTGGTGATATCGCCGCACATTAAACCGGTTAATGTACATAAAACTAACGGACGGGTAAACGTTTGCCATCCCAGCCAGTTGTCAGCAACCTGCCATAAGAGATAGGCGAACGCGATCAATAATGCGTTGGTCATGAGGAACCCCCTTTTTCTTTAAAGTTTGGAAACGATCTCGGCGAAGTTTTCAATCGGATTGGATGGAATCAGCTGTGAGAATACATGCCCGCCGATCTGGGCCAGTTCTTTGAAATAGACCAGATCTTCCGGATCGGAATTGACTCCCCTTGTCAGATTGACCTTGTTGGCGGATTTTTTCTTGACGTAGTTGGCGACGTTGACCTCCGTGATCGGCAGGGCTTTGACCAAAGCGACCGCGTCTTTCGGATTGTCGACAATGATCAGCACGCGCACCGTGTCCACGCGCGGATCGGACAGCAGCTTAATCGCGTCGGGAATCGTCTTCACCGCGACCTTTTTGCCTGCAGGCGCCGACATCAGCAACGTCTGGGTGGTCAGCGGATCCTTAGCCAGCTTATCGCTCGCGACGACAATCCGGCTGACATCGAGATAGCGTGACCAGGCAGTGGTAATCTGTCCATGGATCAGACGTTCGTCGATTCTAAGTTGAACAATCATTCTTCCTTTCCTCCTCTTTTTTCATCAGCGGTGATTTCCGTTGATTTCAACATCATCATTATACTTAAAGCGCTTTCACCTAAAATTTCAAAAAGTAATAATTAATGGACGCTTTTTGTGAACTTTTCATTCTGAGATCTTAGTTGTGACTTGAATCAAGCTTTCTGATTTACGGCATCAACCCCAAGGTGAAGAAAGAAGCTGAGAAATTTTGATCTTCCTGTTCAGCCTGATCTGGATTTCTGATTTCCAATGCCCAAAACCACAAAAAACCCAGCCTCAGCCAGGGTTTTTGTAAAATATAAATCTTCAGTCTTATCGTAATCGTCCGATTTTAAAAGAAATCGTCGTCGCTCTGCGGCTGTGCGACTTCCCACAGCCGAATTCCATCTTTCCCAGTCTGCATCACCGTGCTCAGATCCAGATCACCAGCTTCCCGCAAACCCAGCAGTTCTAAAAACAAAGGCAGGTTAACACCGCAGATCACATCGACCTGCCCCGGCTTTAAATAGCGCGTCGTCTTGTGCGCCGGTGTTCCCGCAAACAGATCCGTCAGCACCAGCACGCCGTCGCCGCTGTCCAGTTCCGCGATCGCCTTACCAATCCTTTCCTCAAACGCCTCGCTGTCATCAGTCATCTGATAGCCTAAAGCCTGCACCTGCGGCAAATTCTCACCGAAAAAAATTGAAGATGACTGCAGCATGCCTTTCGCCATATCGCCATGGCTTAACAATAAAATTCCCTTCATGGTCTGCTCCTCTCATGGAACCTCCGTCTAAATTAACCAGAGATTATCGTTAAAATTAAGATTTCCACATTGATCATTATACTGGTTTCTGCTCTTTCTTCTTTTCAAAATTTGATCGGTTCATAGATTGAATCCTGAACGTAATTTTATGGTCATGACACTTTATTTGTCGGTTAACCAAAAGACAATTTTATTTTAGTCTGTTTGAAGAATTACAGATTTTATTCTTAACCGTTAATTTTTGACGGAGTGAGTTTTCTAAGCTGATCATGGAAATCGACCAGCGTATTCATCTTTTATGAAACTAAGATTATCCGATCGACATCCTTCTCCTTTAATTTATCTAAACAGGCTTCATCCGTTTCCGTTAACGCTCATCTCTGATTCAGTCTGTCCTTCAGGGTTAATTTTCCCTTTCACCCTGTGCTATTCTTTATTCTATGCCTTTTTTTATCTGCTACATGTTCATTTCATCCTGTTTGATACGCATCTTGACGATTACATCACTGGTGTCCTTTAAATAGTCCATTTGCTTTTCTCCCTTGGCTTCTCTCCTTCAATTAGTCATGAGAAAATGAAAATTGAGCATGACTCTCCGCTTGATGCTTTGAACCGGAAAGCTTTTTCAGTTGATCATGAAGATCTTTTGGGGTATTTATTCTATTTAAAACTTGGACGATCTGATTCACTTCTTCTTCATTTAAACTGTCCAAATCTTTCTCATCACTTTCCGTTAATTCCCATTTCTGCCGCAGTAACTCCTTCAGCAAGGAAACTTTCCCTTTTACGATTCCTTGAACCATCCCTTGTTCCATCCCTTGTTCCAATCCTTGTTTCATCCCTTGTTTCACGCCTTTCTTTACACCTTTCCGCATCCCTTTTTTTATGCCTTTTTTATACACCGTCTTCTCATCCATCTCGTCGTATTTCATCCGCATCCTGGCTATTGCATCACTGGTGTCCTTTAAAAAATCCATCCGTTTTTCTTCCATCATTCGAATAACCTCCTCTTTCTCTATCAATTC
>NZ_JADNEM010000032.1:0-32062 GCF_015552275.1 Holdemania sp. 1001302B_160321_E10
GAAATGAAGATGAGGGTCTTTTAAATTGAGAACAGATGCGATAGAATGAGTAATGGACATAGTGAGATTTCCTTTCTATATTGTGTGGTAACTTTATTGTAACGGAAATTCTTACCTATGTCTCTTTTTTTTATGCTCAAGAAAAAAAGGCGTTGGTTTCTACCAACACCAAAATTTATAGAACCCTTTTTTTCTTCGCGGGCCAAAGATTTTGCATTATTCCTTCCACAAGATTTCCGCTGTCTGACATCGGGGAGCCTGACCCTTTTTTACAATGAAGAAAAACATGATCGACAGGAAATCCCGATATTTCTTCACTTTCAATGAAGGGCGCTTCGAAGATCGGCACGCCGCAGTCCTGAACCCTGCGCCAGCATTTTCCGTCTTACTTCCCGATTTCAGACTTTACTGAACGATGAAGTCGGACGATTGGAAATGGCTGTAATACCTTCCGCTTTTGGCAGTAAACAGAATTCTGATCTTCCCTGATTCCTCAAGTTCCCGCTTTTCCCGGGATACTTCCGTCCTTTTTGGCAACAGGTCTTCCTGAACGCCGATGATTGTCAGCCACCCCTTCAGACAAACGCCGCGGTAAAACCGCTGATCCATAAAGTAAAGGCTGGCTGGCCGTTGATCAATTCCCGGAAAAGAAAACGCCGCCGCTTCCACTTCAAACCAGAAGCGGCAAATTCCCTCACGCCGGCAGGCTTGCGGCAGCGTCCAGGTTTCAGGATATCCCTGATCGTCGATGAAGCTGCAAACGACATCGCTGACATGATCCGCCAGTTTTCCAATCGTCTGTTCTGGATTTCTTATCATTTCTATTCTCCTGTTCTTAATGAACTCAAAAATCATTCTCGCGGTATTTTTCCGCTTTTCCTTTCTGCGTATACTCCCGAATCATTTCCGTTTTAGCCGCGGTGTAGCCGTCACGATCAAAGCGATACAATTTTGCCAGCCGCAGCTTCAGCCGTTGATATGCCAAAGCGGCTTTTGGATGATCAATCAGGTAATCCCGGAAAAACAGCTCGTCATGATCGCCCGGCCGGCGCAGATGGAGATGAAAGACACGTTCCGCAAAGCCCTGCGGCGTATAGCCTTTATTGAAGGACATTCGCGACTCCGACTGGCTCATGCATAAATATCCCACATCGAGAAGCCGTGCTTGCATTTCTTCCCAATTCGCCTCTTCCGTCGTTTCCACCAGAATATCCACAATCGGTTTCGCCCAAATTGTTCCTATGGCCGTACTGCCGATATGTTCCATGCGGATCAGCTGATTTTCAGGCAGCTGACTTTTCAGGAATGAAGATTCCTCTGCATAGAATTGCGGCCATTCCTGACGGGGCGGGACCAATTCGATTGGAAAGAGATGCCACAATTCTTCTAACGACATTTCAGATAAAGCCTTTGTCATAAACAGTCCTCCTTTGCGGGCAGTGAAGGTCAGGATGAAGCAGCTGGTACGTCTAAGCCTGAGTGATCCCGGATTCGCGGCGAAGATCCCGCCCTCTCCGGCTACACGCTCACGCTTTCGGTTTCTTATGTCATCGCAAAACTTTTATCAATCCAGTTCTGAATCGCGGCGTCTGTCAGGACACCGTCCAGCGTCAATGTGATCCAGTGCTTTTTATTCATGTGAAAAGCCCGGTACTGGCCTGGCTTACCGACTTCTTCCGCAATCACATCCGGCTGTGCTTTTACGACAAGAATTTCGATCCATCCCTCGCGCTGCGGATCCAGCTTGCGGCTTTCAATCGTCATCAGCACGCCAAACCATTTCAAGGTTTTCTTATGGCGCAAAGCTGCGGAATGGGGCGAAGCTTCCCAAAGGTATTCCGGCTGCACATCATAACGTTCGCGGAGATAGCCGACGATCCGCCGGGCTTGTTCCGCCTGAAACGTGTCGGTGATAAAGCAGGCGGCGGCGATACGGGCAAGTTCCTGCCGGCACAATTCGCGCAGCGCCGTTACGAAATGACCCTGCGCGGCTTCAGATTTAATCAGCGTATATTCTTCTCCGGTAGCCGGATCTGTCAATGAATAGTCAGGCTGTCCCTTATCCACAACGACGCGAAGCAGGAACTGACCTTCGTTGATCGGCGTTTCCCATAAAAACTGATTACCGGACTCGCGGAACCCGAAGGCAAGCAGCCGCGCCGGATCCGGTTTTTTGAAATGAAACAGGGCCTCCCATTCCCTCATGTTTTTTCTCCTCTCAGCGGTCTTGTCCTCAACCCGCATGCGATGTTTTCTACAACTCCAAAACAGGGATAATCAGCATATCCTCACGCCGATTCTCTATCCAGCCATTGTTCAATAACCGCCTGAACCGAAGCGGCGCTGTGCGCTGCGCTGGCTATGACCTGCGGCTCGGCCATGTCGATGCAATAGCTGTGCCGGGTCGTTTGAAACATCGGAATATCGTTTTCAGAATCGCCGACGACGATCAACTGATCGCGGTCCACTCCAAACTTTGCGCATAGTTCCATAATGGAGATACCTTTTGAACTGTTCAGCGGACCGATGTCGATCATATCGCAGTCGCTAGTCGTTATGATCCCTGGATAATTCCGCCGGCTCAGCGTCTCTTTGAACGCGTCGCGCTGATGCGGCGGTACAAAGATCTGAATTCGTTCAACGCCGTCCTCTGGATTGATTTCATCCAGCTTCGCGACCACAATCGAATCCCACAGGGAATCATAGGCCGGAACTCCGCGCGGGTAACGGTCGTTGCCTGACCACAGCCAGCAGTCATGATAGCCGGTCGCAACACTGATATTCAGATCATTCTCAAGGACATAGCGGCACAGATCAAGGTACACGCTGCAGGGCAGCTGCTTGATTATCGTCTCGCCGGTTTCCAGCCGTACCGCCGCGCCATTGCCGCCGATGAAATTAAAATCAAAGCCCAATTTCTCCGCAATGACCGGATAATGATGCAGCCCCCGGGCTGTCGCAACTGCAAATTTATTGCCATGTTCCACCCAGCGTCTGACCGCGTTCAGGTTGTCTTGAAGCTGGTTGGGATTGGGAGATTCTTTTCGTGGGTACAACGTTCCGTCTAAATCTGAGATTAACAGTTTCATCTTTTACCTGGGGTCCAACGAGATGAATGGCTGCTTTTCCCCCGAACCCTTCCTTTCCGAATTACATCTATATAGATATGTTCTAATTAGAATATACTATATTCCTTCATTCCCGTCAATTCCTGTTTACGAAGATTGAATAAATAACGGAAGTATTACAAAGTTTCAACAAAGTGGTTGTCATAGCTGTCCCAATATTTACGGTATACCCGGCCATCGTTTCCATCTAAATTGAGCTGATACATTCTGAATGTAACCAGGAAGTTCTTTGGCTGCCACATTTCTTCATAAGAATATTGATAACGCATCCCAACTGCCTGCATGACATGGCCGCTGCGCGGATTATTTACGTCATGCGTGGCCGTGACGTAGGGAAAACCGTCTTCTTTCACCTGATGAATCACCGCCCGGGCTGCTTCTGCAGCAATTCCGCAATGCCAGAATTCGCGGCGTAAACCATAT
Organism: Holdemania sp. 1001302B_160321_E10; assembly: GCF_015552275.1. NCBI lineage: Bacteria > Bacillati > Bacillota > Erysipelotrichia > Erysipelotrichales > Erysipelotrichaceae > Holdemania > Holdemania sp. 1001302B_160321_E10. The sequence continues at coordinate 3,552 of NZ_JADNEM010000032.1, forward strand.
CCCAGATCATGGCTCTCGCCCGGGCTTACATGGATATAACCAATCGGAATTCCGTCGCTTTTCAGACAAATCGCATAGGCGTAGCCCTGCGACTTTGCATAAACCGAAACAAAGTTCTCCTCGTAGAAAGTCTTCGCTTCAGCAACGCTGGTCAGCGGATACCACGGCAGGTATGTATTGACTTCTTTGTCGCTGAAAATGGCATAGATTGCGGAAATATCCTGTTCTGTGAATTTCCTTAGCCGCAGACGTTCTGTCTCCAATTCCGGTGTGTTCATTCCTTCTTTCCTCCCCTTCTCTCATATTAAGTCTTTTTTCTTAATTATACGCAATGATTATGTCTATGAAAAATCATTCTTTCCGCAGCCCGTGATTTTCATCATAATCAATGTCTTCCCTGTCCGTATTCTTTGAACTTTTCAGTCAGCTTTAACTATTACTGACTGATTTATCCATGTCTGATTCAATAGAAAAAAGGCCGGATACCTTAAGTATTCGACCTGTTCGTAAGCAAATGGTGTCCTCTTAGGGAATCGGCAGACCAGCTTTATGCGATTTCGTAAAACCTTATTTTAAAGCCTTTTTTTATATTTCGTTTCATCTGGCGGCATCATTTTACATTAGATTTCAAGAATTTTGGTACGAATTTGGTACGATTTTTAAGACAGGAAGCGCTCTGCTTCTGCAATCAAATCCGGATCAATTTGCCCCCCCTGAGCGAGGCACTTGGCGAGTTCTCTGATTAAGCATATCGCCTGAATTGACTGTGCCATCTGTTCGTCAGTTTCGCCGGGATAGATCCGATCACACAACCTATATATCAAATTACCGATTTCTGTCATAATGTGACTCACAAAAATGTAATGATCACGCTGTCTGCAGTACGTCGCACACAGAACACGTTTTCATTATTCAATATTGTCTTCCAAGCTTTTGATCGCATAATCTTCTTCTTCGTACCCGCCGCATACCGGATCTTGGACACATGCTGATAGATTTCTATATTTTTTTCTTCAGAAATACTTTCAAGGTATTTACTTATTTTCATTTTATCATCCTCAGCTTTCTATCTTTAATAACCAAAATATATTCTAGACACTGCATATCTTATTTGCTTCAGGTTTTCTTTGCAATTTGGGAAAATAGCGTTGAGCTTGCAGTATTTATAAATCTCCTCTTGTCGAGATTTCGGAAGTTCTTCAAATTCATCGGAATACATTATATGTTTTTTCAGCAGTTCAATGCTTGTCAGGTCTTCCATGTTGATCATCGTTATTTCTCCGCACTTCATTTTTCTTATCCTCCTAGGTTTCGTACCCTTCCTTTTATTTCGCGGTTGTTTTATAATTAGTGCAGGTGGCAAGGGCTGCAACCCTCACCACCTAGAGCTTGTTAAGCTCTTGAGCTTCGGCAGAATTCTCGCAGGTTGTCAGCTTGACCGGGTGTTCTGCCTTTTTCTTTGCACCAGCTCAGATAAGCCTCTATTGATTCCATCTGCTTTCACCTCCCTCTAGTAAGCGACTTGCTACCCTCCTTTCCATCTCTCCTTACGCTTATTATTATAAACTCCATACGTTTATTTGTAAACATAAAAATAAACTTTACTCGTTATTTTTTAATTTTTAATGTTTTGTTGTAAACTCAAAACATTTATGTTACATTATTATTGAGGTGATTATATGATTAAAGATAAAATAAACGCATTGTTACTTCTCGCTGGTAAAAAACAGATCGACGCAGCTATTGATTTTGGTATGAGCCGCGAAAGCTTTAATAACAAGTTACGTGCGGCTGATACCCGCTTCAACACCAGCGATCTGATAAAAATTGCTGACATGACAAACACAACTTTATCCTTTGTGGATAAAAACGGTCATGTCATCGTAGATTTAACCCCTGAAGACATAAAAAAAGCCCCGGCCTCCAAATAGGAAGTCGGGGTATTTGCTATTTAAGAGGCAGCTGTTTGACTTTTTCCAGCGCTGTTTTAACCGTGCCATTACCGCCGAGAGCCTTATAAGGCTTGTTGAGCTCCTCAAGCTCATCAAGGTCATCTGTTGTCACGTATTCCCGCTGGATGATGTAGGTACACTTTTGTATAAGCCTATCGTGGAGCACGGCTTGGACACCAAACTTCATATTTTGGTTATCAGCCAATACTTTTTTAAAATTTTTTTGGATCGTCTTATAGAGCATTGCGAGGATGCCAACGATACAAGTCCATCCGAGCTCCATGATGTGTGTAGAGATAAACTCAAGCATTAGGCTTACTCCTTATCAGGCTTATCCTGCTTGGCAAAATAAAAGGTTACGATCATCGTAACCAGCGGCACAAACTGCTCTGCAGATACCATCTTACCAAAAAAGCCGGCAACCATTGCGGCCACCATGATGATGGAGATAATCGATTTTAAATCAATCAATTTTGAGATACGTTTCTTGATGTCTTCCATTTTAGTTTCCTCCTTTTTCATCCATTTGTGAGTAATCCAGATCAATCTGACTGTACCCGATGATCTTGTCAGATTTTCCCACCGGCGTATAGGACACAAATGCCCATTGATATCCATCTTGCTTCCGACCGGCCAGCATGTCCAGGATGTCGATCTGCTCGCCCTGCGGCACTGTATAAAGGATCTTGTCACCCATCACAGCATTGCGGATCCGCAGAGGCCCCTTGTCAGTGATCAGCACCATACCGTCACCACTGACATCTGGCTTTGTGTCCGGTTCTGGATCCGGCGCCGGCGTTGCCTTTTTACGACGGTAGATGATGATGTCATTTTTGACTGCTCTGGTTGTATTGGTCTTAATCGATCCGCAGTACGACAGGTAACGGCTGCCTCCGCCGTCCAGGCAGACTGCTGATGTTAAACCCAAATGATCAGCCAACGCCGGCAGCTGGCTGCCAGTTAAACCAGACTTGCCGCTTACACCCGGCACCGACACCATGACGTATTGACCATTGGTCGCCTGCCCGACGATCGTTCGGCCGGATTTGTTAGAGTAGATGTAATCACGCTGCGAATTAAACTCTGATCCAGCTGTCCATCGCTGGCCGTTGAGCTTAACGCCAAAAGCTGCGGTGACCGCTCCGCGGAGCTGGCCAGCTGCAGCTAAAGCCTTGATCTCCGCCTGGGTGCCGATAATCATCTCCCCAGAGTGGTAAAAACCAAGCGCAGCGCAGCTGTCAAACCGAGTGTCCCAAAGTTGTGTGGCGTTGCCCATCAGCACCTCAATCCCACTGGCCATCCAATTGCCGGTGACCGGATCTTTATAAAAAATCCCACCGTTGGTATGGCCACAAGACTGCCAGCCGGCCGCCTCCAACTCTGGATCGTCAATGCTTTGCGATCGTTGTACTGCATTAGGGCCAAACGGCTTACCAACCACTGTACCCTTGTACTCATAATCCAGATCCATCCCCATTCGGGCGATCTGGATCGTTAGCCCGTTGTAGATCTCTGTGGTGTAGCTGTCCTTGATACTCATATCTTCATCCTCCATTTTTTCTTTAACTTTCAATACAAAGTCATCCCAGCGCCCTTCCTTCAACATGCGGTGCGGACAGAACTTGCCGGACCAGTCCTGATGCTTTTTCAGGCGAGTCAGCGGAAGTCTGTACGTTTTCAGCAGCGCTGCGGCCAGCTCAATGGCATTGAGCCGGGCTTGCTCATAACGTGGTCCGCCGGACTTGCTATAACAGATTTCAATCGCAATCGATTTTCGGTTTCCCGGCCCATTGCCTCCGTCACCGGCATGCCAGGCATTGTGATCCTGCGGCAGTCCTTGAATGATTTCTTTATCATCTACCGCAAAATGAAAGGAAACCTCTTTTTGGTTTCCCTGCATAAACTTAATCTCATTGGCTGCGCTCGCATCGTTGGCAGTCTCGTGAATCGTGATATATGTTGGAGTCATGCTGTGAGGGCATTTAAGTCCCCATAATGACTCTGGGATGATTCTTTGGATTATTTCCATTAAATTACCTCTTTCATTTCAAGGCCACAAAAGTAACCTGGTAGCCTATTCCATTTCCGCCGACTGATCCGCTAATCAATTCAAATTTGATAGATTTGATCTTTTTGTTAACTTTTAATACAGCATTTTCACCACCAACTGCTCCGCTGTTTGTCACGGAATAGACTGTTTGTTGAGTGCCATCTTCCAAGGTCACTATAACGGTTACCGTCGCTTTGTAGTCCGAAAAGCTCCTAAACCATGACATGTAAACGTTGTCTACATAAACAGGCTTCTCAAACGCTTTTGATCCACCTACACTTCCTGGCGACTGCCGTGCGTCAAATAGATTAACTACCTCATACTTTGAGCCTACATTTTATTCAAATTCCGCCCATTGTCTTACGAGAACTTTGTTTTCTTTCATCTGGCTGGTTCCGGAAGCGGTGAACTTTATGTATTTGACCTTTCTGTCTGGATTGAAAGGAACATATACCGTTCCACTTCCTCCTGAATATATTTTCTCGAATGAAGCTCCATCTTCTGAAAACCAAATTTCCCAATAATTTGTATTAACCCCGGATAGCTGCATAGTCAGAGGAATCTTATTGTTATAAGGAAGTTTTAACGTTGCGCCGATTGATGTGCCATTAAACGTTGGGCTTGCGCCTGTTCCAAAAATATTACCCCAGGGCTGAAAATACGGATTATTTGAAGTGTTTAAAACCTCATACCCCGTTGAATTTGAGGTTAAATTGTACATATATCCAATGCTAATAATTATACGATCGCTTTTACTTCCACATTTTTCTCCAAATAACATGCTCACTCACCGACCTTTTCGAGCCATTTTACTATAGTAAATTTTATCGTACCATTTCCATTAACGGCTGTTCCGCCATAATACTTACAAGTTTTTAAGTATTCGAGACCTTTCCACGCTTCGACATCCATGAAGCAAGAACAACTAGAACCTTTCCCGCCTGACCATACAATGCCAGAATTCCACCCAATGGATGAGGGGCTTATATTGAAATTTATATACCACCCCTCAGCGGAATTATTTGCTGACCATTCACATTTAATAGTTAAAGGAATTATGCCAGTAGGGATTAATCTGTTTACTGTTCCGTTGTTGCTTGCAGAGGAAGAATCGCATATTCCTGTTTTTAGTTCATACCCTTTCGGAATTGGAGATTTATTTACGCCACGTTTAGAGCCACCGAACAACATGTTCGACACCTCTTTTCCAGTAACGTTTAACGCTTTTGCAAAGCATGAAAAACGGCTTACCAAAAGGGATTTCAAGCGATTTACGCTGCCCCCCCCCCCGATTTTTTCGAGCCACATTGTGACAGACATTTTTGGTTGCGTATAATTAGAAATCAGATTGCCGGCGCCATTAGACGCTGTTATTGAAACAGATGTAATGGAACTTGCTACTTTTAAATCACCATCATAAGCTGCCAATGGATTCAAATAAAGCGATGGAGAACCGCTGCTTATACTTCCAGATCCGCCACTTCGAGTAGCGTAGTAATAAATCTTTCCATTATTATCCTTGACCTGTAAATAATAACTCGGCGACTCACCTTTGCCAGAATATACGCTTAATCCACCTTCCATTTTCACACACAACGGAATGCACCCCGCCGGAACACTTAATGTCCGTGTTAATCCTCCATTATTCGTACCCGAAGTTGCCGGCAAGCTGCATAGCTCACCTATCTTAAGCTCGTACCCCGGAAAAGGATTTTTGCCGCCGTGCTTATCTCCTCCAAACAACATTTATCCCAACTCCTTCCAAACGACGTTATTCAACACCACGTCAACACTTGGCTGTGCGCTTGCATAAAATCTGATCTTCCCTGCCATCGTGTTACCTCTCTCTATGATGTCATCCGATCCCGGTTCGGTTTCATAGTCTGCCTTACAGGTTTCGGTCATGCCGGCTACTGTATAGTCGGAGCAAAATCCGTAGAAACTTGCATAGCTATCCGTATTAGCTACAAAAGAAGCAGCCGTTAAAGTAACGTTACGGATTAAATGCTCATCAGTTAAGCTGTCCAACTTTGTCTTATCAGCGGAGGACATATAACCATCAGCTTTCTGAGTGGCCAAACTGTGGCTATGATTTACTGCAGCTTTATTTGCCAGTTCACTTTCAACGGTACTTCCATCCGAAGTTTCAACATTGTCTGATGACGTTTTAGGATAAAGGGCAATTGTTTCATCCTGGCTCATTAATGTCCCTTTTTTTATCGTTGACATTTAATGCCTCCTTTCCTCACTGCACTTTGAAGAACAGCTTATATTCTGTCGCCGCGGCAAGAGTCGCTCCAACCTTGATTTTATCGCCATCTGCGCCTTTAGGGCCTTGAAGCCCGGTTGCTCCGGTAGCTCCTTTTGCACCTGTTGCCCCTTGTGCGCCGGTGTCACCTTTAGGTCCTTTAATGCTACACAGATACGCCCATTTTGCTGTACTTGCTGCGCCGGCAGTCGTGCATTTATAGACGGCACCCGTTGACGTATTAAGATAAAGATCGTTTACTTTTGCCGACGATACGCCTGAGGCGCTGAACACCGTACCTGTTGTACTTGTTCCAGTTACGCCGGTGCCGCTGTACCAGGTTGCTCCATCCGCGCCTTTTGCCCCAGCTGCCCCTGCGGGACCAGTTTGTCCTGCGGGACCTGTTTGCCCAGTAGCACCGGTAGCACCTGTTGCCCCTTTGATATTGCCTTGTTTGCCCCATGCTCCCGACGCTTTTTTGTAGATATCATACGTTGCAGTATTGAGATAACCGTCTCCGTCTTTACCTTGGGACGATGTGGGAGCTGCTGTGCCAAACAACCATGTTGCGCCGTCATCCCCTTTTGCACCAGTCGCCCCAGTGTTGCCAGTTTGGCCCTTGAGTTTGCCTGCGTCCAGCTTCTGCTGAAATGTTTCGCCGTCAGCGAATGTTACCGCGTCGGCCGATGTTAAAACGTCGACTTCTTCTACAACCTCGTTCGTTTCTGGGTTTAACAGCTGAACTCTTACCTTCTTTAACTCTGCCATTTTCTAATCTCCTTCAATTTTTATTCCCATGTTAGGTGATACCACATAATTTCCGCTTGGCACAAAAACGCTTTCTAACACAACAAATTTAACGCCCTCTAATGATGTGGAAAGTCCGTTTTCAACGATTTCAAAAGACGTTTTTTTGTTGATTAAATTCAAAAGATTCCCGACTGTATTCTCGTCTAAAATATCCTTCAGACTATCTAACCAAGCGTTAAATATAGCCTCTTTTTCCGGCATGTACCGATCAATCCACCCTTGCAGCTGAAGTGCCAAGGTGGTTGTGTCAATTCCTTTAACCGTCTGAACCACGATACCGCAATAGGTTGTGTTTAGCCGCAGATCTGTGATGTACTCCTGAAGGATCACAGATGAGTTTTTGTTAACCCTTACGTCCGCGATCCCTAATTCATAAATGTCACCAATCTCTCCGGATGCCGGCCGGGTTATTTCTGGAGCTACTGGCGTGCTTGCTGGCGTACCCTTTTTTGCAACAAGCGCTATCTGCCGGGTACGAAGGTCAAGCTGCAGGACAATTCGATCAATCCGATCTAATGTATCGCCTCGTTCTAATGTCAAATGTTCCGGTAAATCCGACCATCCGAAATAGCCATTAATCCAGCACTTGCCAGGTTGGATATTGAGTTTCATACTTCCGCCGGCAAGTACCTGAAAATTGGTTGATGGATTCGGAAAGACTCCATTTCCGATGAAGGAATTAAAATATTCGGCGTAAAACTCCGCATCTTCCGCCCGGTCAAAAATCGGCATACCTTCGCCGTCATAGCCGGTGATTTCGCTGTTAAAAAAACCGCTTCTCACTGATTCTCAGCCTCCTCTCTTAATTTTTTCTGTTATGGACTTATAATCATCGCCAAAGATGATCGTGACCGTCAACGACGTTCCCTCGTAGGCCTCGTCAATCTCTGTGATCCGCTTGTTTACAGACAGCTGAATCTTGTGATTAACGTAAATACAAAGATCGCCGAGATCAAAGTCCTTTTTATAGATCAAGTTTGACTGATGATCTATGTTGCTGTTAAAAACCTCGATACGCTTGTAGTCCTGAAGCTTTTCGAGGCCACGCTGATATAACAAAGCCTGATACTCCTGATCGGTGAGATCCTCTTGATCCACTCTTTTTTTCTGTAAATCTCTTGCGTCGATGTAAACTTCCCGGCGTTCTTCGCCATTGGTACAATCAACTTCTTCCACGATCCTCCCGGGCCCTTCACCTTCGCCGGCAACATAAGCGAAATTTCTATATTCCGTTTCATCAACTGAATATTCAAGGTTTACGACATTTTCAAAATTGCTTGAAAAAATGGCTATCGGGTTCTCTTCCTGTCCGTCTGTTCGGTCAAGACCTTTCCACACTTCAAACTGGAGTCTGTTTGTCAGAAAGTCATACCTTATCCTGTGTGACAGGTCTTCCACAGCTTCCAGCTCATAGAGTTTCTCTGACAGATTGTCTCCTGTGCTTTGCGTGTCGATTGCAGAGCCAAGACCCGCCAGTTGGCCAAGTTCCAGATTATCAATTTTCCTTTTCGGATCGTTGATACAAATATCAGACACCAACTGCCGGCACACTTCCTCAACCGTTCCTTTCAAAGTCACGGTTTTAGATATGACCCGTCGATACAGTAGTGCTTCTAAAAATCTTCCTTTGATCGTAACCATTTCGAGGTTGCTTTCGTCTTGGGTAAAACCTATGCTTTCGATCAAGCCAACTTCTGCGGCGTCTGGCCGGTAAATATACTTTGCACTCTTGGCTAAGACAAAATATTTCGGATCGGCCATTACCAACTGAAAATCTCCTAGAGATTTATAGCGCCGGTTCCACAAAAGCGAAGAAAAACCGTCCAGAATACAGACGGTTTGAAACTCGCGATCTAAAATGTAAATGTCCATGGCTACACCCCCAGATACTTCGGAACGTAATATGGCCGAACTTCTATGTTAATATAGTTCTCATCGGCGTCGTATCGAAGCAAGTTATCGCCTACATCAATGTTGAAAAAAGTTGAATGACGATCCAACAAATGAATCACATTTTCGCCATTGAGTTCAACTCGTTTTGATCTCTCGTTCGTATTAAACGTGAGCCTGTCCCCTTTTTGCATTGTCAGCACAGCTCGCAGATATTCCCCAGTCGAGGCCTTGATCAACTTCGGATTAACCACGGTCCCGCGAAGCGCAACAAATACGATTTCAACACCAGTTGGAGCGTCTCCCGGGTTGTTCAATAACACTTCCCGTTTAAATGTCTTGTAGCCCATAATTTTCCCTTTTCCGGTCGGAATTGCTAAAGGAAAGGCAAATTGCTTTGTGATATGAGCGATATTCTTTCCGAAACTATCCATATCGTTGAAATACGGCTTCGGGCAAATCAGATCGACCGTGAAGGACAGATTTTCCCACAGCGTCGTCGGAGTGACAACGTCAAATTTATTGACGATATAGTCAATATTTCTTTCTACACCGCAATAATTAACGATCAAATTTCCGGTCGTCTTCGGGTTAAAAAAATGGATCAGCTGCTGGCGATGCAGCTCTTGGTTTTGCGTTATGATCAGTTCCGCGGTGACAGAGATTAACCGGTCGATCAGATAGACTCCGGATACCGCTGAACCGTCCTGAAGGACGTTCTGGGTTTTAGCCAGGAGGACGTCTGGTGCAGCGATCCCGGAATAAGTAACAATGCCGTAGCTTGTTCCTGAACCAATTTTGATTTCTTGTCCTTTTGATTTAAAGGTAAAATTCAATATTTTTTCCATGGTGTCCTCCTTTCTAAACTTTTACTAAGTCCCGGGAAGCCCGGCGGATTTCCCGCGCTGTTTCCACCGCGGACTTGCACGGTTGATTGATGTTGATGATCTGCTGAATAGAGGATGGATCTGCTTTGCCTCGGCTATTCTGGATAGTTCCGGACAAGCCAAAAGTCAAACGCTGTCCGAGCATTGATTGGCTGGCGAGTACGGCTTGCTGAGCGGCAGAAACCATGCTCTCAGCGCTGATCTTTGCGGCCTTGACCATTTTATCCTGATCGGATTCAATTCCAGTTACAAAGCCCTGATCAAAGAACTTTCCCATCTCCTTTGTAACTTTAGAAGGCGACGCAATCCCAAGCTCAGCTTTCGCGGCCGCAATCGCTGCTCTTGCGACGTTAATTGCTGCGCTAATGACGCTCGATCTACCAGCCTCTATACCAGCAGCCATCCCATCAGAAATGGCCCGGCCGACCGGCGGGGCTTCTTCTTCAGCGATCTGCTTCAGGTTCGCCAGCTGTTCGTGCAGCTTCTCGGCGTCTTCGGCGTAATGTTCCTGGTCTTGTTCAGTCTTTTCCTCTTGCATTTCATCCGATCTGACGACTTCTTCTTCGTGAGCCACTTCCGCGGCATCCGTTTTTTCTGCGATATAGTCAGACTGATCGATTAAAGACTGATCGTAGCCGGATTCTTCAATCGCAGCCTTATCAGACACGCCAGTATCCAGGACGTTCTTTTCATCTTCCACAGCCGTTGACGTGGCCTGAACTCTTGACTGGTTCTGAATTCGGCGCAATTCATCCAGAGTCGGCTGCTTCGCTTGGATTCCTGCAATTTCACCATCCACGGTGGCCATCCCCAGCGCTTGGGCGTCAAGGGTGGATTGTTCCAGCTGTTCCGCGGCGTGCTTTCGACGTTGTTCAGCTTCCTGCAGGTCGGCTTCAATTCGTTTTCGATACTTTTCTTCTGTCGTTTGATCAAGTAGCTCAAGCAATGCATCGCACTGAGCAGATTCGTCTTCATACTGCTTCAGGAGGGCTTCATGGTTTTCGGTGGAAAATTCAGCCGTTGCATTGATCATTGATGAAACACCATTCAGATATTCGTTCACCGTTTCCATGTTTTTTGACTGGATACCTTCAGAAAGAGTTTCGTACTCCGCAATTACGGTCACCGATTGATTGTACATATCCTGAGAGAGCTGAAGATTACCCTGGGCCATGGTTAATGCGCTCTGCGCTTTGTTAACAGCCACTTGATTGGTGTAAGAATCCGGATTTTCATTGTAAGCAGCCAAAGCTTCATCGTAGGTGACCTGCGCATCGTTCAGCTGCTGCTGCGATGTCGCCACGTCTTTAATGGCCTGCGATCGGTTCTTCAATGCCTCTGCAAACTGGTCTTCCATGGAATTCAAAAGGATCTCAGCTTTCTTCAGTTCCATCAAATTTTGAAGTTCTCCGGCCGCGTCGATATAAGCACCTTTTTCATCATCAATAAATTTGATCGTATCTGGATACTGCTCGTTGATCTTGTCCGTGATGTACTTGACCCGCTCTTTTGACCCGATCACATTACCTTCCGCGTCGACTAAGGTCTGAAGCTCATTGTAAAGTCGCTGGGTGTAATCAATCTGTGAAAGATCGGTAGTCAGCTTTTCTTCTTGTGCGACCTTCAGGTCATCCCATCGTTGCTTTTCGTCCTTCAAGGACTTATTCATGGCCTGCACTGCGGTATTGCCTTTATCGTAATTCGCAACAAGCACACCGATAGACACTGCCAAGGCGCCAATACCGGCAATCAGCCACATGTGAGGTGATGCCAGCTGCGCAGCGTTGAGAGCAAGCTGTTTAATGGTGGCTGATCCTAGTAAAGCTGTCTTGGTACTGATCAACCCATTATGGACGCCTTCGGCTACTGTAGCACCTTTTGATGTCAATAAATAACCAGAAAGGGCATTTTTCAGTTTCTTCCAAGCAACCATTGTAGAATCCAGCTTATTCGCAGCCTTAAAAGCAACGATAGCCGTTGTTATACCGGTGACAGTTCCAGCGATAGGCTTTCCGTGATCAATGACCCATGCAAATCCATCTATTATCTTCGGGATCCACTCGCCCGCCAGCTTGACCAGCTCTTTCAGTAAGCCTGAAAAAGCCCCTGCGATCGTGTCTACGCTCTTTGACAGCTTCCCACTGGACATTTCTTTGGAAAGCTTATCAACCTCGGTGATAGAGCCTTCCATTGCGTCCTTCAGTGGCTCTTTAAATTTGTCATAAGCCTGAATGCCGACATTTTTTAAGGACTCGCCCATGACGCGGCTTTTATCCTCGAAGGTGTCAGACATCTTTTCGTAAGCTTCGCCAACAAGGTCTGAACTGGTGCTCATTGCATTAAGATTGCTTGTATACTGTTCAGCGTTTTTCCCGGCCATGGATAACGCCGCTTTGCCAGCTTCGATGGATGAAAACATATCAAGGAGCGACTTATTGTTGTCCTTGGCATAATCATCCATGAGGTCCAACACTTCGTTGAGCGGTACACCAGCTGCCATTAAGTCCTGAAATGACTTTCCGGCGTAATCAGTATTCTTCGTCGATTCATCCAGCGCCTTAGCCGCTTGCGTACCATTCTTTCCAAGTTCGGCAAACAGGCTATTAAGCTGTGTCGTGGCCTGTGCTGTTGGCGTGCCTTGTGCAGTCATTGTCGCCAGTGCAGCACCGACCTGCTCGAAGGAAACAGACATGGCCGCAGCGGTTGGCGTAACCTGCGCTAAAACAGATCCGAGTTCGCCAACGGTCGTAATACCTTTGTTCTGCGTGGCCATTAAGATTTTATGGATCTTATCCGTTTCTGAAACGTCCATCTTATAGGCATTCAAAACTTTGGCCGTCGCTGTGACTGCCGTGTCAATGTCGGTAAAGCCCGCTTTCGCCAGCCGAGCATTCTTCTCCATGTAGTCCATGGCGTCACCCATGTCCTCGGTGACCGGGATACCGGCAGACAAGGCGTTATAGAGAGAATTGCCGATCGTATCCGCAGCCAGACCTGAAGAATTGGATAAACTTAGAATCCTATCATTGAGCACATCCGTTTTTACTGCAGTGTCTCCGAACAAAGTGCTGGCCTTTGCTGTTGATGTTTCAAACTTGCTTCCGACATTTACAACCGCAGCGCTTAAGCCGGCAATAGCAGTTGTTGCTGTTCCGACACCGGCGGCCAACGTTTTTGTGAGGGTAGATATCCCGCGGTCAAGACCGGACTGGTCTATCTTTGTATCAATAATAATCGAGCCATCAGCTCTACTCATTCCGCTTCACCTCCCCGTTTTCCGTCAAACCAATCGCTGCGGCAAACGAATTTGCAAATCCCGACTTTATAGGCTTTTGGCTACCCGGCAACTGGTATAGCTTTTTCATGCGAGCGTAATAAGCGCGCTGCTCTTTTGGCATCTTGCTATCCAATACGACGGACCGGATGCCGATAACCTCAGCGAATTTACTATTCTTGTTAAGCTGTAGAAGCAAAGTACGAAAAACCCACCAATGAAGGTGGGCTGTGCTAAGGTCTATACCATATTGAGAATAAAAATCACCGTAAATATAAGCTGAATCTGAGTCAAAAGAATAAACCCTCTTTTGGATTCTTGAATTATCCTCTGGCTCTTCATTCATGCTGTAAAATCTGATGATCTGACTTATCATCTCTTCTACAAATTCAGGAAGCTTTAAATTTTCCACAAGTTCGGGCGTAAGGTCAACGATCATCAAGTCGAGTATTTTTATCAGTTTGTCAACCGGGTCAATATTGTCAAAAAGAAGAGCCTCCAACTTAATGAAGGCTCTGAAATCTGTCTGTATTCTATACTCCTGATCCTGCACTTTGATCGTGTCAGGAAGACGATCGATCAAAATGTTCATGGCTCAATACAGCCGCTTCTCGGACTGATCGATCTCTGAAATAACGTAAGAAAGCAAGTCCAGGTGATGGATTAAATTGACAGTTCTTCCGGCGAAAATCTGTTCATAACTTCCGTCGCCTAAGAATCCATTTACAGCCTTCTTCACGGATTCGCACCAGGTCAGAGCCATCTTTTCGATATCACCTTTTCCTTTTTCCTGAAACTCGTTGATATCATTCAGAAGTTTCATCGTGGATCCTTTGAGCTGATCGAAAGATTTAATAGTTTCCGGCAAGCCCATGTCGATGGTAAAACTCTTTCCTTCGATTTCAAGAAGTGTTTCGGTGTTCCGAAATTCAAATTTACTCATTTAGAATTCTCCCCTCTTATGCAGCTGCAGAAGCTTCAGTGAATGTTTTTGTTTTTGGGTCGAAATCACCTTTAACTGGATCTCCTTTATACAAGAAAGAACCCGTCAGAGCCAGAGATTCGCCACCTTTTCCAGACCCCGGGTTATCCGCAAGAATCGCGACTCGCTGCTTATAAGCCAGCAGCTTACCTACCGCAGACCCCTGAATCCATGTGTATACGATCAGGATGGCGGTTTCGCTTTCTGACCCCGTTTTCCGTTCCCGTCCAACATCAGCAATAAACATACATACCGGATCAGCCTTGTCCAGCTCCGCCTCGAAGGATGATTCCGGAGCGTAACCGGTAACGGAAGATGTCCCATTCTTTTGATGGATGTAATGAGAATCCTTGCGAATTGGATTTAATGCCTCAGTCAGGTCGTTAAAGCCTTGACCGATTAAATTCCACGTAGGAGCTTCTGCGGTTGGCGCTGTGTCTAAGTAGCTGAGCAGCTCGTCACGAGTTGCAATTCCTGTTTTATTTAATTCATCAGACATTTTTTAATTTCCTCCTATTCAAATTTTGATTTCTGCTGGTATTCCAAGTTGTAAATCGCCATATAGTCTTCTGTTCCGTCTTCATGACGATTATTGCAAATTGGAACGGATGTCATTTCAATTTTTCGGCAAATTCGGCGGCCGCCGAGGTCAGGAAGATTCACGGAATCAGAAAAAAAGGATTCGATATCATTTAAGATACGAGTTCCTTCAAGTCGTTCCGTTGTATCCCGGCCGCCGGTGCGATACCAAATCGCGAATGGAAACAAGCCGGTAAAACCGCCAACGATGTTTACGTTCAGCTTCTGTGCTCCTCGCAACTGCTGGACACACATTGACGGTGGTTTCTCATCCAATACTTCCAAATTGATTTTGCAGGGTAGATCAGGGATTCCATTCAGCACCGGAAGCAAAACTTCAATGATCTGCTTTCGTTCGGCACCAGATAGTTCCTGCACTTTATTTTCCGCCAAGTTTCTTCACCCCTTTCATCCACTTTTCTTTATTTACGGCCTTCGATGATTCAAACCACTGCGTTGTAGCTTGCGGATGTTTGTCCTTGCTCTTGCCCGGTCGGCCATAGTATTGAGCAGCTGAATAGGGTTCGTCGTATACAACCTCACCCGGCGTGCTGTTTTTAAGAGGCGCTGTCGCCATCATCCCAGTATCCATTGGTACATAAGGATCAGTGTCCGCGATGACTTCATTATCAAGCCACATTTGGGCTTCCTCAATATTTCCTGCAAATCTGTATTTCAAAGCAGGTTCGTCCAGATCAAGTTTTACCCTCATTTTGCCGTCACTTCCCAATGGTGAATTCTTTTGCTTCCGTGGATCAGATGGTCTGCTGCGGTGATTGTATAACCGCCGGAAGGTCCCAGATCATCCACAATACCCAGGCAGATAACGGCATTCTGGCAAAAAGCGCAGGCCTTTTCTTTATCAGCGATTGAGAGTTTTTCGTAATCTTCCGGATCGATCAGCAACTTATCCGCCTTTATCTGACAATCAAAAGCCGCAAGAAACAATTTATCTTCCGAGGCATCACCTGTCTGCTTTCGACTTTTGGCGTTGGTCGTATCATAAAAAACGTTACGAATCACCGCGCGACTCCAGCGTTCCTTATAGTCAACTTCGCCCAGGCGGTTATACAGGGTGATCGTCTGCCGGCATTTCATGGCTGCCTTACTCCCATCCCACAGTATAAATATCCGCCCGCCTGAAGGATATCATAAGCCATCGCGGACACCGGAATACCGTGAATAAAGACCTGAGTTTGCCGGTTGTAGGTAACAGAGTAAGAGCCAAGGCTTTCCGACGCTTCGTCACCGCCAGTAATGCCGTGTACAGCGTCGTTACCGCCTAACAGGTGTAAATGCTCGATCTCATAGCAAAGCGCCTTGCGTAAAGCGACAGGCGGATCAGTCATTGAGTCATACCGATATAAAGTCAAAATATTAAGAACATCTTGGGCGCGGTCAAGGAGGACCGCAAAGTCCTCCCCTGTATCAACACCCTTAAATGTGTCCTTGTAATACGATAAGTCAGCCCAATAGGCCATTACTCAGTTTTGACGACGATCGTCGCCTGTCCTGCTTTCTTGGCTTTATTTTCGGAATCGACTTCAACGACCACAATTTTGTTTCCGGCCGTCACCCCGGAGATCTCAGAGGTACCATCCCAGGCGGTGTATCCCTGCGCGCAGACCTGATCTGCCGACGGCATTGTTACGGTGGCGCCGGTCTTGTATTTATACGAATTGCCATCGGTTTTCGCTGGTGATACGGTCACCGCAGTTGTTCCGACCGTTGCCCCAGCTGCCGAAGTTACGGTCAACTCGCCCAGCGTTGGAGTTGTTCCGGCCGCTGGTACAATCGCGCAGAAAGCATCCTCTTTGACAACCAAGAAGCCTAAACGCATTGTAGCTTTAATGGCGATCATGTCCTGCTCGGCCAAAGACAGCGGCTTTCCATCTTCGCCCAGAGTGTCCTGCAGCGTGGCTTCCTTCAGAATTTCATACTGCAAGCCTTCGCGAATACCAACAATCGCATATTTCCATTCCCCGCCGATCAGCTCGGCTTTTGTTTTGTCGAATGCACCGTTACGCGAGAAAGCGATTGGGCAGTTGTAGAATTCAGTACCGTCAACGCCAGTCACATATAGCTGATTCCCGTTGGCGTCGCGCAGCTTACGCAGCTTGTTCTTGATCGAGTAGGCGCCGACAAAGCCGTCAACGTCAAAGCCGGCTTCCTCAATCGTTGCCATGGCGTCGGATACGTCCAGATCCAATGTCTTGTTTGTGCCTTCCTTGATTTTGTGATCTTCACGCATGTTGCCGAAAATGGAAGTGCGGAATGGAGAGTCTGTGCCAAAATATCCCGCGGCATCGATCGCTTTATAAAATGCCTCCGCAATGCTTTCGCGCATTTCGTTGAAGACGTCGATCGTTGAATCATTCAGTTTTTCTTTGGTGCATGGAATAATGACCGCAAGTTTCTTGGCTTCAATCTCCGGGTGAATCCAAGTTGCCTTAGAAGTGTGAATACGCTGGCCTTCGCCGACCCAGTAAGCACCCGGGCCTTCAACCAAAACATTGAACTTCTTTTTTTCTGAAGCCATATCCTCAACTTTAGCCAGTTTCAACAAAGAGGATCCTTCCGCGATCATCTTAATGATGTCTGTCGCTTGCGGAGTTGGAACAAAACCTGTTAATTCGTCTTTTAAAAATGCCATGTTATCTTACCTTACCTTTCTTCATCGAATTGATAATTTCCGCAGGACTCATTTTAGAATCCTGCTTTTTCTTGCCGTTTTGAAGCTTCAATGATGTCACGAGGGTCTTTTTCAGCGGATCTTCAGGATCCGCTTCTTCACCGTCCGCATCTTCTAGCAAATACTTCGGATTTTCCTTCACAAAGGTCGTCAACGCTTTCTTGAAATCCGTCTTTTCATCTACGGACTTTCCAACCTGAAAAGCCACATAATCATAAAATTCAGGATTGACTTTAACTTCGGCCATCATCTCTTTCCGTTCGTAAGCCGTCAGTTTGTTCAGAGCTTCGTCGCGCTCTCTTTCGGCTTTGGATTTCGCTTCATTTGCGATTTCCTCCGCGGATTTCTTTGTTTTTAGATACTCCTGATAATCCTTCATTGCGGATTTCAGATCATCCTCTTTTTCAAAACCTAGAGATTTTAAAAATCCGGATTTCTCTTTGCCCTTTGCGGCCGCCACAAGGCGATTGACGTCGTCATCCGTGTACTTTGCTTCTGGTTTTGTTTCAGCTCCAGCGGCGCCGCCTTCACTTCCTCCATCACCTTCCGCAAATAGCTGGATGTTCAGCTTCAATTTGTTGTTTTTCGTCATGTCTTATCCTCCTGCCTGCGTTTTAATTTCAAGGAGCGCAGCCTCCCGGCCCGTGATTGATTCGGAGCACGGCCTCCTCATCCCCGCTTTTTTACGCCATTCGGGCGAAAGGCAAGAAAAAAGCGCCGATTATTCAGCGCTTGTTTGGCCGAGGAACTATTTTCCAAAGTTCCTCGAAATACCATTTTGTTAATTCGTCAAGTTCTTTCTGATATGGCGGAAGATCGTATTCTCTACAATCGCCATACTTTTCAAAAACAGCTTCACGTTTCCGCTTCAATTCTTCCAACAGCTCCAATTCCGCCTTACTTTTTACGCGATTTTCGCCAGTATTCATATCCATACTCCTTTGCGATAGCGTCATTTATCCAATGATACTCATCTTCTTCTTTTAGATAATCATCACCTCTATCTCTTGCCCAGTCAAGGGCTTTATAAAAATATTCACCGCGGAACTCATTGTAGATTTTTTCGCCGTTGTTAACTGGTGTATCTTCCAAAATTCGCAGCTGATATTCATATTGATGGTCGATACCGCGAAAAATCGAAAATCGGTTTCGAATCGCTTCTGAAAGGTCAAAATTGGAGAAAGAATATCTCGTTTCCTCCGTTGGATGGTTGTGCGTCACGCTGGCCTTGAACAGTTTATCTCCAAGCTGCCCAATATTGACAGAAGCATTTTCGCCCTTCACGCGATAGACTTCGCCACTTTGGGTAATCACTATGCTGACTTCATAATCAAGATTAACGATTTGACTTTCGTAAGCTCTCAAAACCTTCTCGATGATTTCTGGCTCCATCCTCGTGAGCTGTCCAACTTTGACAGGCTTCGAGGTCTTAATGCTGTCGTAGTAAGCGTTTTTTGCAGCTAAGGCCCCAGTCGGTTTTGATTGTTTAACAAAAACTTGCTCGCGATCATACCGCCGGGTTCTTCCGGATTCATTGATAAACTCTCGTAGCTTCTTCTGTTTCTGTTTGACCTTCTCAGCGGCAGTTTTAGCCCCCTCAGCGTCGTTTGCGTTTTCCGCCATGGATTTCTCGCGTTTCGCTTTTCGCACCGCACGCTCAAGCTCTCGCTGCTTCTGCGACAATGCGTAATCTCGGTCGTTCTCTCCTTGCGGTTGAACTTCGGAGGTGATCGTTGACACACCTGGCATAAACGGAAAAAGATAATGCCCGCAGTTAATCCCGAGCAGACCGTCAGGCTGACCGTATGACGTATCGCCTAATCCGACATATTGCACACGGTTTCCGTTGCCGTCCTCGCAGGTCCCAGATTTTCCGCTTTTGGAAACCAGCTTGCCTTGATAGGGATAGCACTTCGGCCGGGCGCCAGCGTGATTGGACACCTGAGCGAGATCGTATCCGTACCTGTCCATATTGGCGAATGATGTGAGGTTCGTGACATTTTTATTCGATGTTTTAAGCAACATGGAAACATAAGCTTCTGGGCTCCACTCGCGACCAGCTTTATCAGCAAATGCCGTCAGATTGTTATTTGCCAGCCTGGCAACGCAGGATCGCATTGCTTCTTGGTAGGTCTTTTCACCATCCACAAGCTGCGCAGCAGTGTTATAAATCAAGTCGGAGTATTCTTTCTTTACGCTCTTCAGCATGGTTGCCGCAGTGAGATTAAGACGATCATAGGTTTGATGATAGAAAAAATCCATGGCAGCTTTTAACGGGTCTAAATCGGGCTGATCTTTGAACGCTTCATCCCCCACTTGTCCGCCAGTAACCATTTCAGCCGTTTGTCTTAGCGCCTTGGTTACGGCTGTTGCGACCGGTAATTTCAGCCCATCTTTAACCGCCTGCCGGAATTGTTCCGCAGTTCGCGCAGTTTCCCGGTCAGCTGCAGCTTCCATCTCCGCTTCAAGTTCTTCCGGCACTGCGGCCAATTGCTTCTTGATCTCTTTCTTGGCTTCTTGCTTAAGATTCTCACTTTCCGAGATTTTCTTAATTTTCCACTTTTCGGGATCAGTTTCAGCCTCCTGAGCGTTTTCATCAATCTTCACGCAGCTTGCGATCATGTCCAGGAGGGTGTCTTCCAGAGCCAGGTATCGTTCCTTTATGCTCATTCATCTTTTTCCTCCTTTCCTTTTGATTTTGTTGTTCCGAAAAAATCAGCGTCGCTATCTCCCTCGACCTTATCCTCGTCGGTGATCTGATTCAGCATTTTTTGTGCCTCTTTTTCGTCTACTTCGTAAAGATCCATGATTGCTTTAATCCGCGGCTTCAGACGAGCGTTTGTAAGCTTGATGTTGTTGTCGATCTCCGTATTTTCGTCGGTGATAATGCTGTCATCAAAATTTACGGAAATCTCTAACGAATCATCTGGTAATCGGCCATGCAATAAAAAAGTAATCGCCTTAACCATGCTGACGATTGCCTCCTCGACTGTTTGCTCATGTTTGATGAGATTGTTATACATGTCCGACTTAACGCTGATTACCTCAGTGGCCGTCTTAACTGCACCTTTGTCGAATTTATACCGATCGGTGCCGAAACCAACCTTATCGCTGATCAGATTCAAGCAATCTTGCAACGCTTTGCTGTGAGCTTCAGCGCGGATTTCCGGGTTGATGTCGATCAGCATATCCTTTTTGTCCTGGGCGTCCTTGACATCCAGCGCATAGAAGGCGATATCATTGCTATCAAATACCGGCCGATTACCGTTAGCATCAGCCATTTTTTGAGCCAAAGTTACCGGCACAATCAAGCGTTTCTTTCCAAGCACAAATTCGTTCATGTAGCTGTCATAGACCAGGTCAATTCCTTTGATCTGATCCAGTGCATTAAAAAAGACGCTGATTCCAAACGGTGCGTCAAGGTCAAGGTTATTAACGATGTTCGGTCGGACGATCTGAAATAAGGGTTGCTCGGATTTTGTATCCCAATCTTCCGGTACTCCATCGGGCAAGGGGATTTCTTTCAGATATGACGCATTACACCGATAAAGCTTATTTTGAACATGATAGCTGTTGCCCATAAGGTAATGAATAGCCAAGTAAATACATTCTTTTCCGTCGACGATTTTTTGAGAAGCAAACGCGCACTCTGTAATTTCGTCGTCATCCCAAACAAGTGGAAAGATTAAGTCAGCACGCACGTAGTCAATAAAAATCTTCTTTTCCTCACCAACCTCAGCCCGCTCTACGAAGGCGCCGGTCCCTAAGGCGAAAGCAACCTCGACGAGCTTGTTCGCCCTGCTGAAAAATTTGTTCTTCTTCAGGATATCCTGGATCTCTTTTTTCAGGCTTTCGTCGCTGATATTGATTTCCACTTTCTCGTTTAAGATAAGATTCGCCCAGTCTTCGCTGACTTTTTTCGCCATCTGCATTGACTTTCTGACAGCGGAAACGGATTCGATTCCGTTGTAATAGGTGTACCTGTGAAAAGAATTAACTTTTCCAGCATACCAGCTTTTGAACACTTCTATTTTCGGCAGATAGTCCTGATAGCTCGCCACCGGATACCCCATCTTTCCAAGCGTCCTTAATACCAAATTGTTGTCCAATATCTCTCATCTCCTCGCTAAATCTAATATGTCGCCGAAGTACGGTTCTAGTGAATACTCGCAGGCGTCCAAACTGTCAATGTTCGTGCTGCCATCATCCAACCGGTCGTCTGTTTCACGTTCCTTAGCCCACACGGCATCCAGAAAAGCTTCTTGTAGGTGCTTGCAGTGCCTCATAATTTTGTACCTATGCAGCGACTGCAAAGCTGAAAAGAATTCAATTCGGTCATTGATTGGACCTTTTCGAGCGTTGTTGACATCCATGTAAATCCCATTTTCTAATAACTTTGCCTGAAAACCTCGGCGCAGCACCTGTTCCGCGGAGTCTACACGGATATCAACTAATTTACCTGGGTATTTCTCCGTACATGTCCGAACAAACTTTAGAAATTCGTCTTCCAGTTGTGCCGGTGTCAGTTCATCTTTTGTATAAAGCTCCTCCACCGTGACCACCTCTTTATACCCTTGTAAAACAGCATTACAAACCCCGGCGTGAGCTGACCCATTACCGCCGTAGTCAAACCCGATTGAAATAAACGCAATGTCTTGGAGCGCTGGCGCTGAATCAGCGATAAAACTCTCAGAATCATCAGCAAATAAACGATAAATCGTGCCCTCTGCCGCTACCCACAAGCCAAGAATGTACCGTTTAAAGAACACCCCGGTATACATCGCTCGGTAACGCTCTTTGATTTCTTCCGCCAAACTGAGGTTGTCGTCCATCGTAAAGTGCAAATAAAGCAGGTTAAGCTCTGCGACGTGGTCAATCCAATTTTGTTTGAACCAATGTCCCGGATTCCCCGGATTGCAGTTAAACCAGAATGTTGATCCTTTCACCGAACACCGGCCGGTCGCCTGGTTAACAAACGATTCCGGCATTAAAGCCACTTCGTCAAAAAAGACCCCAGCCAGCGTTATTCCCTGAATGAGATCCTGGCTGCCTTCGTCTTTGCCGCCGAAGATGTAGAAGAAGTTTACGTTCCTGTGGTGATCGATCACTTCAATGTAATTCTCTGCTCGGTGTTCCTTCAATCGGTAACCGCGACTTCTCAACATGAGCTTCAGCCAAAAAAGCACATTTCGCCGAAAAGAAGCGATTGTCTTTCCGCACATCGCAAAATTCTGATGGCTGAAAGTTACCATTGCCCACATCACAAATGACAACGACATCGCGATTGTCTTGCCGGATCGGATTGCACCGTCTGCAATAATGCCGTTTTTGTGTTTAACTGGGCTGTCTTTTGTCCACCAGTTTAAGACCATCCGTTGTTTCCGAGAAAACCGGCTGAACTTAAACAGGGCTGGTCGTTTACTCATCTTTCCAATCCTCCGTCGCCGATCCTGTCAGAGCGTCGATAAATCCATCAGATTCATATTCATCCGGAGGCGCTTCCGTGTCACGCTCTTTGGTGTAATTCAGCTTTTCTCGGTCAAGTTTCAAGCGCTCTTTGGTGTAATTTACCTCTGCGCGTTCTCGTTCCGTCATCGGCACCTCGCCGGCAGTATCCCTAAGGAACGTCGCGGCCTTGACATCACCCTTGGCGGCTTTTAAAAACATTGCCGCCATGACAAGCATCTGGTTATCAGCGTCGGCCGGATCGAGACCAAGCTTAACGAGCTGCTTTTCGGCATCACCCTGGGCCGGTAGAGATAAGAGCAGCTTCGCGGCGGCCTTCATTGACTTTTTGCGTCGTTTTGCTTCTCCTGACTTCTTACCGCCGACCGCGCCTCTTGCTTTGGCTTCCTCCGTCGTCCTTACCGGTCGTAAATTCTGTTCATTCACAGCTTAAGTCTTCGGATAATAAATAAGCCGATCAAACAAACAACCAGCTGGGAAGCGGTAACGGATAAGAAGTTAAGCCAGAACGGAGAGCCAAATACAGCGTACAATTCAGCGCCTACGAGAGCGCCGCAAAGAAGCGAATACAGCGTGATATCAATAATCTTGTTACTTATACGGGCAATGCCCCAATAAGCGACGAGAGCTACGAAACTGCCAGTGAGAACGTCGATTACACCGAGCGGGCTGAACAAATTTGCGATAATGACGCCAAGAATACATGCGAATCTGTATTCCGGCCACCAGAACGGTAGCAAACAGATGATCTCACTGATCCGGAACTGGAACACTCCATAACCAATCGGATTGACCATCGTCAGCGCAACATAAAGGCCGGCTACCACAGCCGACCGCGTCATCATTCTTGTTTTCTCATTTTTCATAATGTCGCCACCTCTGTTCGTAATATTTCTGCATCCGGATGCCGGCCAGGTAGTTTTGTGTAAAAACAACCTCGCGCCTTGCCCGGCTCGTTACCTGGCTTACCTTTGCCGACTCGCCAGCGATCTTACCGTAAAGCGACTGCTGAAGCCATGAACTGGAATCCACATAATCAAACGGCACACTGTCCAGAATCTTTTTACGCGTCATCCCCAGGCAATGCACTCGGCAACCGTGATCCCAGGCGTACTTGAGGAACATCGTGTATTGATGATCTTGAATGTCCTCGTTTTTGAATCCCGTCACCGCGACGATCCTCCCGGCGTAATCCTCACACATCCGCTTGAACTCTGTTATGCCTCGCCCTTTATGCCAAACAGGGATGATCTTGTCAGAAACAGCTTCCAGCCGGCTCCGAAGCTGCAAGACACGCTCATAGCCGATCACATTGTCGACATCCATCTCAAAGTACCCGACAACATGTGGCCGATCAAACCGCTGAATGAACTCCGCGTACTCATCCGTGTAAACTTCCCAGTCCACATGCAGTCCTTTTTGAAAACTGTGCGCCCCGGAATCAATCATGATCAGCTCTGAATGATCTCGGATAAACTCCGTCAGTTCCGGCTTCTTCCGAGCATAAAAATAAGACATCAGATTGTATTTAAACCGGATGCCTTTGTCAGCCATGTAATAAGCCAGATGTTGGCCTGCACCAGAAGCTGCGGCGTTCTCCAAGGCACTTAGAAATACTTTCATTCTCCTGATACCTTCTTGAAATGCTCTTTACTGTCCACATGGTGGCAGGCCGGGCATTGCAACAGCTCTTTCGGCGGTTCTTCGTAGGTTTCCTCTGTGAGATCTTCAATGTTTGAGAAGTCCAGATGGATCTCATCAGCGAATCCAAACGGCGTCATATCCAGCTTAATCTCCTGCAGCTCAGCGCTCAACTTAGGCAGATCCCAGTCGGCGATCTCTGCCGTCTTATTGTCAGCCAGCCGGAAGGCCCGGACCTGCTCAGGCGTCAAGTCGTCAGCGATCAAGCAAGGAACTTGCTCAAGCTGCAGCTGCTTGGCCGCCTCCAATAGTGTGTGACCGGCAATGATCGTGAAGCCGGAATCAACGATGATCGGATTCTGAAATCCGAACTCCCTGATCGACGCCGCTACTGCGGCGACTGCCTGCTCATTCCTTCGCGGGTTGTTCCAATACGGTATGACCTCATCGACCTGTTTCCAAACGATTTCCACAATTATCGCTCCTTTCTTGCTTCGCTCTCGCTTTTTCCACTTCCAACCTGTGGATAACTAAATACTTTTGATATTTTGCACAATGTCCAGAATCAGTACATTTCAGAGTTCCTAAATCGCACTTTATCGGGTTGTTGCATGGCGCTTTTGTCATTGTTTACTCACACTCCTTTCTGACAACATCTTCTTCAAAAAAGCAGAAAAGGAACGATCTGTTTTTACTTGACCGCTCCTTTAGATAGCATATCTATTAAGAGTATATATAAATACATACATATACATAAAATACAGTATATATTTAATAGATAGTAGGGAAGGCTGGATGCAAGGCGATAAGCATGTCCAGACTTAGCAGTTTTTGTATTTTGCAGGGATGATGAAGAATTTATAAAAGAAAGGGAGGTTGAAGGTGAACGATACGGTTTGTCTTTGTCATATAAATACCCTGCCACATCTGGAAATAAATCCAGAAACCAAAAAAGGCGCCGGATTTTTTTCCGAACACCTCTCGAGTCCATTACTGGGGACCTGGGACCATTATACACCAAAAAACAGAGGGCAGCTGCGCCAATTTCAGAAATTCAGCATTTTTTCGATCGCTTTGTCAATTCGGCGCTGAACGGTTCTCCGCCCGATCTGAAGGACGTCGGCGATCCAATCCTGACTCTGCTTCAGCATATAATAATACTTGATCACCTGGTATTCTTCCTGGCTTAAAACCTCTAGCCGGTCTTCGATCCACTGCCGGCGGGGACGCCATATAAGCAGCTGGGCCTTGGCCTTTTTTATATCTTCGTAAAGCGAGTTGTACCTGCAATCATATGGATCGCCTGCGTTTTCATAAATCACATCCTTTGCGTGGGGGCTGCTGACGCCGTATATAGCGATTTCTGCGTTAACGATAACCTGCTCCCAGCGATAGCATTGATCGACGATATAGCGGTAGCTGCGTAGCTCATTCTCAAGATATTCTTTTCTTTCAGCCAAGGTTGCCATTTCTTTTTTCCTCCCGATTTGATATACTGTTTTTGCGAAGTTTTATCGGGAGCCGTAAGGCTTCTTTTTTTGATTCAACTATTCTTCGTGTCAATTCATTATTTAAGCATTTGCGTTTTCCCTGATTTCTTGCTCTGTAAACAAATTTTGATGATTGCAGAGTTTATTTACAAAGTATATTTGACCTTTTCCAGTAACTTTTGGGGTTTTCGTAATTCTAATTGTGCCGTCAGGATTGTTAATTGTTCTTTCTTTGATTTCCATCAAACCCTTTTCCATAGACTTCTGAGTAGGCATATTTTTACTGCTTCCAGATTTCATTAGATAACCATTTTTTCTAAGCCATTCAAATAATCGTTTCTGGCCTATTTCCACTCCATTTTGTCGCAATATCTTTGATAATTCACCAATTAAAATTGATGTGTCACTACTTGATACAGCATCAGCAAACAAAGCTTTCGGCTTCATCTCGCTGTTTTCTAGTTTTAAAGCTTCGCAGCGCTGATTCAAGTATTCCATCGCGCGCTTTGTTACATATTCAGGAGAATTCCAACGCCGTTCAATTTCAAGGAAATATTGTCTTGCTTGGCGACCTTTATCATTACGCTGAATCATCGCAAGTTCCTTTGCCATATCTATTGTGAGCTGGTAATCTTGGAGCTCTTGCCTTGCTAGGGTGTTAAAAACTTTACACCCTAAATAATCTACACCTTCTACAAATCCATACTTCACCATTCTTTCAAACCACGAACTAAAACGTTCGGTTGCTTCCAAAAATTCGTGAAGTTCCCTGGCGGACACCGTAATGCGGTTGTTATTGTAGTTTATCTTTAATAATTCATTCACCTTATTTCACCTTCCTTTTTATTTATTTGTTTAATAGTGTTAATAAAAGCAATGCCATTCATTTCTATCGCTTTTTCTTTAGCTCTTTGAGTTCCTGTCATGATCGCAGCGAATTCATTAGCTTCAATCTCCTGAAAGTATTTTTGCCATTCTGGATCTTTTTCCGTTGCACCTTTTTTGTAATGCAGGAAATAATGCCCTAGTTCATGCCACATAACAAAATTTCTGAGTTCATCATCATCAATCTCCTCTAAAAAAATCCAAGTACAAAGATCATTTACAACTAAAAGTCTGCTCACTGGAAATTTCCATCTTTTTATTGTTATCCCCTCAGCTTTTGCAATTTCAAAGGGATCAGAATTTGTAGAAAATTTTTTGGCTATTTCTAAGACATTTACTGTGGGTGTAATATTCATATAAAAACCTCCTGTATTTTCAATCGTTAAAGCAATTCGAAATCACAAGAGGCGAAATTTATGATATAATTTCATTGCCCCTTGTGGGTGAGCTGGGTAAGCGTCTTACGTCTGCAAACTGAAAACGCTTGCCCTTTTTATTTGTATTCTTTTGCTGCTTTGATGAAAAATTCGGTCATGCTCATGCCTTTTTCCTTAGCTTTTGTTTGAATTTCTTCTTTCTCGGCTTTGGTCAATCGAAGCATTACCCTTTCATCTCTTGGGATACCTTCTCTATATGGTCTTCCCATCTTTTTTTTATCAGCAGACATATACCTCCTTTCCACTTACGTCTGCACATATATTATATATTACGTACATACGCAAGTAAAGAGATTTTTTTGCCCCACAGTAAATTTTCAAAGAGCCCTTCATACACCTTCTAAGAGTTTTTTATTTGCGGTGATAGCTTTAATCATTGAATTGTTTTATCACGCTATAAGGCACGCTACAATCAGTGAGAAGCAGTATTTTTTAATCACCCCACAATCTATCAACGATTAGCACCACGGCTACAAATACGATGGCAAGCACCGCCGCGATCATCTGAATACACTCCGCAGCGCACACTCGGTGCATGCTGCTTTGATTCTTGGCTCTGTTTTGATTACCTCGCTATGTCGCGGCGTGATCCAGCACTCGCGCCCGCATACTGGGCAAGTCGTCTTTCTCCATCCTTCACGGCCTGTCGGAATATTACAAACCATCGGTAAGCAAAGGATTCGCTTGTCGTCGGCACGTTGCGATTTAAGATTAGATTTCATATTTCCTCCCTAAAATGGCAGATTATCACTGGAAATTTCCAGCGTCGGTTCTGTGCTGTAATCATAACCAGACATCGCGTTCTGAGCGCCTGCATAGCCCACTGTACGCGGATCTGTGTCTGGTGTGATATTGCGGTTACCGTATCCAGATAGCAGGCTGACGCTGTCGCATACAACCTCTGTGACGTACACCTTCTGGCCGGAAGTGTTGTCGTAGTTTCGCGTCTGGATTCGCCCATCAACGCCGATCAGCGTTCCTTTCTTTGCGTAATTGCGAATATATTCAGCAGTTTTGTTCCAAGCTTGGCAACTTACGAAATCAGCATCCGTAGCTTCCTGATCTTTGCGCCGCGGCCGATCCACGGCGACTGTAAAGTTAGCAACTGATTTACCACTCTGCGTCTTACGCAGCTCCGGATCACGGACCAACCGGCCGGTTAAGATTACTCGGTTAATCATGATCGTTTACCCTCCCACGGGATCATCCCGATCACTTCTATCTCTGT